>DBBA01000298.1 GCA_002291955.1 Rhodobacteraceae bacterium UBA996
CGCTGGAACACCTCGCCGAGGTGATTCAGGCCATCGCGCTTTGACGCAACACGGCCCGGGCGCGGGCCACCGCGTTGCCAGACAGGGCCGCGTCGGCGTCGGCAACCTCGGCCTCTAGGCGGGCGAAGACGGGCGCATAGACAGGATCGGCCACCACCAGAAGGGCGACCTTCGCGCGCGCCTTGCGCAGTCGGTCTAGGGTGGCCGAGTGCATGGTCAGAAGGTGCCGTTGAGCCGCACGCGGACGGTTGCCCCGCCGTTCCCGGCGGCCGCCACGGCCACGCCGACGCGGGTGTTGTCGGTCGCGGTGGACGTGGCGAGCTTGGCCGTGTCGTCCCAGAAGACAGGGGCGCCTTAGCCGCAGGCGGGCCAACGGGATCGTCACCGCTAGCGACACCTCCAGCGATGCATCCCTACGCAGCAGGTATGTCACGCGCAGTCGGTGGGCGGCGTCCGGCCCCGTGCCGAGAAGGGCAAGCAACACGCCGTCACGCCCGGGCAGGGCGATGGGCGGCGCGTTGACCACGGGCCGTAGCCGAAGCGCGACGTCGCGCTCCTGCCAGAGCGGGATAGCCACGCCGACCTCCCGCACTCCGCCATGGCCGGGCGCGGGATCAGGATCGGCGCCATGGCCGGTGCGCTCTTTCAGTTGCATTCGGGGCAAGTGTGGACGCTCACTCATGGCAGTCAGTCTCCTGGCAAAGGCTGTTGTGTTCGCCGGCGGGCGCGGTCGATGCCGTCCCCGCCGGTCTCATTCGATCCGGGATCTCGCGTTTCAGCCGCCGTTGGGGCTGCGCAGCCAGACGTCGAATTCGCTGGGTGTGGCTGGCGGGCGGGTGGCGTCGGTCATCAGCTCGTCGGTGCTCCGCAGCAACGGGTCGGCGGCGCGGCTGGCCTGGCGGACCCTCGTCATCACCCCGTCGATCTTGTCCAGCGCCATGCGCAGCTCGGCTGAGGTGGCCTGCACTTCGGCCAGAGCGATCTTGCTGGGGATGATGCGCAACTCGGCGATCACTTCGGCGCGGCGGGTGACGATGTCGCGGCGGGCGATGCCGATTTCGTCGCGGATGGTATCCGTTGGGCTGATTGATTGAATGACGATTGATGTCGCGAGACCAAGGGTAAGCTGCTGCCATGACTGACCGGCTCTGATGGTGTGACCGCCCCCCGACGGCATCGGTGTGCCAAGGTGGGTCAGCGACGATCCACGAGGAGGGCGGTCACACCATCAAAGCCGAGCCGCATCGCACCCTGCAGGCGATGCGTTGCCCGTCAGCGTGGCACGAAATCCGCGCGGTCACGCGGAAATGTGAACAGTCGCCACCGAATCGCCGTGATTGCGACAGGAAACCCGGCATAAACTTGCCGGTGTTAACCGTTCCCCGCCGACTGTGTGTGTGTCGGCGTCCCGTTGCCAGGATCACTGCCATGCTCCACCGCCGCCATTTCCTGATCGCCTCTGGCGCTGCCGCCGCCGTGCCGGCGCTGGCCTCCCTTGCCCATGCCGGCGCCCCGGCCGGATGGACCGTCCCCGAGGACTGGAACCCGGTCATCGTGCGCCTGGAAACGCCGGTGCCGGAGGGCGACATCCACGTCGACCCGAACTCGTTCTCGCTCTACCTCGGTCTCGCGGACCGCCGGGCGATCCGCTATCGCGTCGGGATCGGCCGCGCCGGTCTGTATGAAAGCGGGACCTTCATCCTGGGCAACAAGGCGAGGTGGCCCAGCTGGCGCCCGACGAACGACATGATCCGCCGGGCACCCGACCGGTACGCGCGCTACGCGAACGGCATGCCGGGCGGGCCGAACAATCCGCTGGGCGCGCGGGCGCTGTACCTGCACACCGATGCGGGGCTGGATACCTACCTGCGCATCCACGGCACGACCGAGCCCTGGACGATCGGCAGCGCCGTGTCGAACGGCTGTGTCCGTCTGGTCAATACCCATGTCGAGCACCTGTACGACCAGGCGGCCGTGGGCGCGCGGGTGGTGCTGCATCCGGTGGCCACGTCGGCGTGACGTCCGGACCTCGCCCGCGGCCTTGAAAGCGGGGCGGCGCGTCCCAGCTTTGTCGCTGTGACACTCAGGCGGGGTACAGGCTGCACCATGTTTGCCGCGCGTCAGTCGGACACGATCCGCTTCTTGAAGTCCTGGGCCGAGGATCCCTTGCGGGTGGCGGCCGTGGCGCCATCGTCGGCATCGCTCGCGCGCGAGATCACGCGCGAGGTCGATCCGGCCTGCGGTCCGGTGATCGAGCTTGGTCCCGGGACCGGGGTGTTCACCCGGGCGCTTCTGGCGCGCGGTGTGGCCGAGCGGGATCTTGTGCTGGTGGAAATGGACGCCCCGTTCCGCGCGCTGCTGGCCGCGCGTCACCCGGCAGCGGCGGTCCTGGATCTGGATGCGACACGGCTGGCAGGCGCCGCGCGGGCGCTGGCCGGCAGGCCCGCGGGCGCGGTCGTCTCTGGCCTGCCGCTGCTGGCGATGGGCACGATCCGCCAGATGCGCGTGCTGCGCGGCGCCTTCGACCTGCTTGCGCCGGGCGCGGCCATGTACCAGTTCACCTATGGTCCGCGCTGCCCGGTGCCGGGCCCGATCCTGCGCCGCCTGGGACTTGCGGCCCATCGCATCGGGGGCACCCTGCGCAACCTTCCGCCTGCCGCCGTCTGGCGGTTCCGGCGGCTGGACGAGTCGGTCACGCGCGGCGCGCTGTCGCTCGCCTGACCTTCCCGCCGCCGGTCAAGGCTTTCGTAACGGTTGCCCGCTATCATCGCCGCGGCGGAAAGGGGCACCCAGCGCATGCAGATCGACAGACTTGACCGGGACACCGCGGCCATCCTGCGGGTACGCGAGACCCGGATCGACGCCGCCGCGGCGATCCGCTTCAAGGACCGGGTGCGCGAACTGACGGCCGACATGCCGGCACGGGTCGTCCTCGACCTTCAGGATGTGCAATTCCTGGACAGTTCCGGCCTTGGTGCGGTCGTTGCCGCGATGAAGCTGCTGGGTCCGGGATCGAAGCTGGAACTCGCGGCGCTGACCCCGGGGGTCGAACGGGTCTTCCGGCTGACACGGATGGACACGGTCTTTGCCATCCATCCCGATGCGGACATGGCCGCCAGCGGTCTTCCGCGTGCTTCCTGACGGCATAGCCGTGACCCCGGCCGAAAGAACCGTTTCCGTCGCGCACGGGGGAGTGACAGTCAGACTTGAGCTCGCGGCCACGGCGACCGCAGTCCGCGAGGGACTCGCGACGCTCCGCCAGGCGCTGGCCCCCCTGGGGCTGACCGCGTCCGACATCGATCCGGTCGAGCTGGTGGTGGCGGAAGTGCTGAACAACGTCGTGGAACACGCCTATGCCGAGGCGGGGACAGGGCTGATCCGCGTGACGGTCCGGCCCGGGCTGCGGGAGCTGTCCATCGAGGTCGAGGATGACGGCCACCCGATGCCGGGCGGCGTGCTTCCCTGCGGGGACAGCCCGGTGCTGCCCCTCGCGGTCGACAACCTGCCCGAGGGTGGCTTCGGCTGGTACCTGATCCGCACGCTGACCCGGGACCTCGTCTATACCCGGATCGGCCCGCGCAACTGCCTCGCCTTCCGGATGGAGATCGGCAGCGACCAGCCGCACTGATGCGGGCCCGCGCAGGCCGGTGCCCGGTGCGGGCACTGTCCGGATGGCAGATCGCGCGCGACCGGGACCGGTCGGGTCGGCCCGTCCGGATCGGGCACGGCATACCGCGGGCCGCACGACCGGCCGCGTCCCGGACCGGACCACCACGCTTTCCTTCGGACCCTACCTGCGCTACCCCGCCCGAAGGCGCCTTCAGGTGCGAAACAAGGGGGCTCGACTGTGCGCGACTTTCATCTTCCGGGGCGATCCCAGGTGCTGGCCCTGAACGGCATGGCGGCGACGTCGCACCCGATCGGGGCGCGGGTCGCCGTGGACATCCTGCAGGCGGGCGGCAACGCCGTGGATGCGGCCATTGCGGGGGCGGTGGTGCTGGGCCTGTGCGAGCCGCAGATGACCGGGATCGGCGGCGACTGCTTTGCCCTGATCAAGCCCGCCGGGTCCGAGGATGTGGTGGCCGTCAACGGGTCGGGCCGGGCGCCCGCGGGCCTGTCGGCGGCTGCCCTGCGCGACCAGGGCCATGCCGAAGTGCCGCCCTATTCCGCCCATGCGGTCACCGTGCCGGGGGCCGTCGATGCCTTCGACCGCATGGCGCGCGACTGGGGCCGCATCGGGCTGGCGGCGATCCTTGCCCCCGCGATCCGCTATGCGACCGACGGCGTGCCCGTCGCCCCCCGCGTCGCCGCCGACTGGGGCGAGGCGGAAGGCAACCTGACCGGGGCCGCCCGCGACTTCTACCTGATCGGCGGGCAGGCCCCGCATGTGGGACAGGTGTTCCGCCACGCAGGCCAGGCCGAGGTGCTGCGCCGCATCGCCGCGCAGGGCCGCGACGGCTTCTACACGGGCGAGGTGGCCGAGGACATGGTGGCGTCCCTGCGGGCGCTGGGTGGCACCCACACGCTGGACGACTTCGCCGCGACCGCCTGCGACACGGGCGCCCCCGTCAGCGCGCCTTATCGCGGGATCGAGATCGTCGAGCATCCGCCGAACGGCCAGGGCGCCGCGGCGCTGCTGATGGCGGGCATCCTGTCGCATTTCGACATCGGCCGGATGGACCCGTTCGGCGCCGAACGTGCGCACCTGGAAGCCGAGGCCGCGAAGCTCGCCTATGACGCGCGCAACCGCTTCATCGCCGACCCTGCGCACATGACGCGGCTCGACCACCTGCTGTCGCCCGCCACCGCGGAACGGCTGGCCGCGCTGATCGACCCGACCCGCGCGATGGACAGCCCGGCGGACGTGTCCGAACAGGTCCACCGCGAGACGATCTACATCACCGTCGTGGACCGCGACCGCATGGCCGTGTCGCTGATCTATTCGGTGTTCCACAGCTTCGGGTCGGGGCTGGCGTCGTCGAAGTTCGGGATCAACTTCCAGAACCGCGGTGCGGGCTTCACGCTGAAGGCCGGCCATCCGAACGAGGCCGCGGGCGGCATGCGCCCGATGCACACGATCATCCCGGGGATGATCCGCCGCGACGGGCGGATCGAGATGCCGTTCGGCGTGATGGGCGGGGCCTATCAGGCGGCGGGCCATGCGCGCTTCGTGTCGAACCTGACGGACTTCGGGATGCACCCGCAGGCCGCCATCGACGCGCCGCGCAGCTTCCCCGAAGGCGGCGAGCTGAAGCTCGAACGCGGCTACGCGCCGTCCGTCCGCCAGCAACTGGCCGAGATGGGGCACCGCGTGGTCACGCCCGACACCCCCATCGGCGGCGCGCAGACGATCCGGCTGCATGCCGCGGGGGTCCTGGAAGGCGCCAGCGACCCGCGCAAGGACGGCTGCGCGCTGGGATACTAGGGAGCGCCGCCATGCCCATCACCCCCGTCGCCGACCTTGTCGCCGCGGCGAAGGCCCGCGTGCGCCAGGTCACCGTGGATCAGGTTCGCGAAGGCCTCGCCGATGGCACCATGCTTCTCGTCGATGTCCGCGATATCCGTGAACTGGAGAAGGAGGGGCGGATCCCCGGTGCGGTTCACGCGCCGCGCGGGATGCTGGAATTCTGGGTGGACCCCGCCAGCCCCTACCACCGCCCGGTCTTCGCCACCGACCGCACGATCATCCTGTTCTGTGCCATGTCCTGGCGGTCGGCGCTGGCCGCGGCCGCCTTGCAGGACATGGGGGTGGAGAACATCGCCGACATGGACGGCGGGTTCCAGGCCTGGGTGGCGGCCGGCGCCCCGGTGGAACGCCGCGACGCCTAGTTCAGGTTGACCTGCAACGGATAGTGCCCGTCCTCGAAATCGCCGAACAGGTCGGGCAGGTCGGGGTGGTCCACAGGCTCGCCCGAGTAATCCGGCACCAGGTTCTGCTCGGACACATAGGCCACGTAGTAGCTGTTCTCGTTCTCGGCCAGGAGGTGGTAGAACGGCTGGTCCTTGGAGGGCCGACTTTCCTCGGGGATGGCCGAGTACCACTCCTCGGTGTTCGAGAACATCGCGTCCACATCGAACACGACGCCGCGGAACGGGTGCTTCCGGTGCCGGACGACCTGCCCGAGATGATACTTCGCGTGCGCCTTGAGCATGACCGTTTACGTCCCAACCAGTGCGTGCATCCTATGCCCCTGTGCCCGACCTGTCCATGCGGCCGCGGCAATGCGCGGGAAACAGTGTGGTGAAGGCGATTCGACCGGCGGAACCATGCGATCATGGCGAAATCGTGTCATCGGGGGCAGTTTCCCTGCCCGGCGCTTTCCGGTATCCTGTACGCAAAACAAGAACGACGCGAGCGAGGCCATGAGCAGACCTTTCCGCGCGCTGGTGCTGGTGCTGTTCGCCGCGGGCTGCGGCGGGGGCAACTTTTCGGCGCCGCGCAACCTCGACAACGCCTGCGCGCTGGTGGACGAGCGTCCCGCCTACCTGCGCGCCATGCAGGACACCGAACGCCGCTGGGGCGTGCCGGTGGCCGTGCAGATGGCGACCCTGCACCAGGAAAGCCGCTTTGTCGGCAACGCCCGCACGCCGCACCGCTTTGCGCTGGGGATCATTCCGACGGGGCGGATGTCGTCGGCCTATGGCTATGCCCAGGCGCTCGATGGCACCTGGGACGACTACCTTGACGATACCGGGCGGCGCGGGGCGCGGCGCGACCGGATCGACGACGCGACCGATTTCATGGGCTGGTACTTCAACCGCACGGTGGAGCGGAACGGCATCCCCCTCGACGACGCCAAGCGCCAGTACCTGGCCTATCACGAGGGGCACAACGGCTATGCCCGCGGCAGCTACAACGCCAAGTCCTGGCTGCTGCGCGTGTCCGACAACGTGGCCTCGCGCGCCGCGATGTACCAGGGACAGCTGGAAGCCTGCGGTCTGGCCGCGCCCCGCACCTGAGGCGACCGCGCGCGGCTACCCGCCGCGGCGGTTCTGCTCATAGGTGATGTCGAACAGGAACGGCGACAGGGTCATGCCCGTCGTCATCTCGCCCAGCACCGTGGTCGTCTCGTAGCCCGCGCTGTCGGTGATGACCCACCCGGTCAGGCGCACCGGCGCATCCTCGAACATCAGCCGGATGGTGCCTTCCTCGGGCCGCTCGGGGTCCTGCGCCGTCACCGTCGTGGCGGTGCCGTCAAGGTCGTGCCCCACGACCATCCGCGCGCGCGTCAGGTCCACCCGGTCGGCCAGGATCAGGTGCAGGGGCGTGCGCCGGATCGGATACTGTTCGGCCTGCTCGTTCGACCGGCCGTCAAAGATCGCGACCATGCCGCCACCGGCCACCACCAGCGCCTGTTCGGGCGGGTCATACTCAAAGCGCATGCGGCCAGGCCGCCGGATGAACAGCCGCCCCGTGGACCGGCTGCCATCGGCGTTCAGCTGCGTGAACGGCGCCTCGGCCGTGGTGATCCCGTTCAGGTGGGCCGAGATCGCGGCGAGCGACAGCTTGTCCTGCGCACGGACCGGCAAGGCCGTCAGGGCCGCCGCGGACGCCCCGGCAAGGACAAGGCCGCGCCGCGTGGGATGGGACAGGTCTGGCATGGTCGGTCTCCTTCGCTTGCCTCGCAGATAGGGGCGTCCTGCCCGAAATGCGACCGACAGGCGATAGCGGTCCCGTGACGGGCGGCGACAGGGGCGGCATTCCGCGCGCGCCGCCTTGGCCCGCGCCCCCCGATGGCCTAGGTCAGTCGGGCGCCACAGGAGGGTTCCCCGATGTCCACGTCATCATCCGACGACACCTACGTTCCGCCACGGGTCTGGACCTGGGACAAGGCCAGCGGCGGCCAGTTCGCGTCGATCAACCGACCCATCGCCGGGCCGACGCACGACAAGGCGCTGCCCGTGGGCCGCCACACGCACCAGCTGTATTCGCTGGCCACGCCCAACGGCGTGAAGGTGACGGTGATGTTCGAGGAGTTGCTGGCCGCGGGCCACGCAGCCGCCGAATACGACGCCTGGCCCATCCGCATCGGTGACGGCGAGCAGTTCGGGTCGGGTTTCGTCGCGGTGAACCCGAATTCCAAGATCCCGGCGCTGATGGACCACTCCACTCCCACGCCCACCCGCGTGTTCGAATCGGGCGCGATCCTGCTCTATCTGGCAGAGAAGTTCGGCGGCGCCTTTCTGCCGCGCGACCCCGCGCTCCGCGCCGAATGCCTGTCCTGGCTGTTCTGGCAGATGGGCTCGGCCCCCTACCTTGGTGGCGGCTTCGGCCACTTCTACGCCTATGCACCGCAGAAATGGGAATACCCGATCAACCGCTTCGCGATGGAGACGAAGCGCCAGCTCGACGTGCTGGACCGCCGCCTGGCCGAGACCGGTGCGTTCCTGACGGGCACGGACTACACCATCGCCGACATCGCGATCTGGGCCTGGTACGGACAACTTGCGCTCGGCCGCCAGTACAATGCGGCCGAGTTCCTGGATGTGGCCAGCTACACCCAGGTCCAGCGTTGGGCCCAGGCCATCGACGCGCGGCCCGCGGTGCTGCGCGGCCGGATGGTCAACAAGCTGACCGGAGAGCCACACCTGCAACTGCACGAGCGCCACGACGCGTCCGACTTCGACACCCGCACGCAGGACAAGCTGAACCCGTCCAGCTGACCCGTCATCCTGTCCCAGATATCCCGGGGTGAATGGTCGGGCCGGAAGGCCCGGCCAGAGGGGCAGCGCCCCTCCCTTCCGGCTTCCGCCGCGCGCCCCGACAGGCTATGCTCCCCCGGCGCCCGGGATCGGGCGTCAGGTGACCGGGCCCCTCTGGCGTATGCGGCGGCGCATCCGTGATGTCGGCACCTCGCACGCCACCCCGCCGCCCGCGGACCCCCCACCCCATGACCACGGCCGACGCACCCGCGCCCCGCTCGACGCTTGGCTACTTCACCTGGGCCTTCATCGTGACGGCCATCGGCCTCGCGCTCGGCGCGCTTCTCGGCTGGCAGTCCACCGGCACCGTCACGGGCATGCTCGGCATCTTCTTCATCGTCGCCGTCCTCGCCGTCCTCGAAATCTCGCTGTCCTTCGACAACGCCATCGTGAACGCCAACAAGCTCAAGGACATGCGACCGGAATGGCAGCGCCGGTTCCTGACCTGGGGCATCATCATCGCGGTCTTCGGGATGCGGATCGTGTTCCCGCTTCTGATCGTGGTCATCGCCGCAAAGATCGGGCCCTGGCAGGCGATGGTCCTCGCGGCCTCGCGCCCCGAGGAATACGCCCGCATCATGCACGAGGCGCACCTGCCCATCGCGGCCTTCGGCGGCACCTTCCTGATGATGGTGGGCCTGACCTTCTTCTTCGACCACGAGAAGGACGTGCACTGGGTCCACTGGATCGAGGACAAGGTAAGCAGATCCGCCTCGATCCGCGGGATCGAGATCGGGATCGTGCTATTGATCATGCTCGGGTTCTCGAAACTCCTGCCCGCGACGGAAGCCGAGGTGTTCGTGACCTCGGCCATCTACGGCCTGCTCACCTTCCTGATGGTGGAAGTGATCGGCGGTCTTCTGGATCAGCAGAACGAGGCTCTGGCGGGCGCGGCCAAGGGCGGTTTCGGCGCGTTCCTGTACCTCGAGGTGCTCGACGCCTCGTTCTCGTTCGACGGGGTGATCGGCGCGTTTGCCCTGTCGCAGAACCTGTTCATCATCGCCATCGGCCTGGGCATCGGGGCGATGTATGTGCGGTCCATGACGATCATGCTGGTCGAGAAGGGGACACTGGCGCGTTACCGCTACCTCGAACACGGCGCGTTCTACGCGATCCTGGCCCTGTCGGTGATCATGTACGTGCAGGCGATCGTGCACATCCCCGAGGTCATCACCGGCCTCGGCGGGGCTGCGCTCATCGGGTTGTCGCTGTGGTCGTCGGTGCGGTGGAACGCCGCGCAGCAGACGCAGGGCGGGGCCGACGCGATCCGCGCTTGACGCAGGGGCTGGCGGGCGCACACTGGCATTGCGCATTCTGCAATCGGCGCCCTGCCATGCCCGGGGGTTCCCCATGCCACATCGTCCCGCTGCCAGCGTCGCGTCGACCCGTCCGGTCCGCGGTGGCCTGACCGCGACCTGTCTTGCCGTCGCCCTGTCCCTGACCACGGGGGCCGCCAGTGCCGAAGGGCGGTGGGCCCTGGTCCTGGGCGTCGCCGACTATGCCAGCGACGCGGTTCCCGATCTGGCCAACACGGTCAACGACTCGCGCACCATGGCGGCGGCCCTGAACGATATGGGGTTCGAGGTCTACTACCTCGAGAATGCCCCGAAGGCCGAGATTGCAGCGACGGTCGCGCGCATCCGGTCCGAACAGGCCGACGCCGACCTGGGCGTGTTCTTCTTTGCCGGTCACGGGCTTCAGCTGGACGGGGTCAACTATGCCCTGCCCGCAGACCTTGTGCCGCAAGGGGCGGACTTCCTGCGCGACCAGGGCGTGTCGATCAACGCGCTGGTGGCCGAACTGGGGCAGACCGGCGCGGAAAACCTGGTCGTGATCCTCGATTCCTGCCGGAACTCGCCGTTCCCGGACCAGGCGGCGACCGGCACGGGTCTTGCGCTGGTCGATGCCCCGGACAACACCATCATCGCCTATTCCACCGCCCCCGGCGCGGTCGCGCTGGACGGGGCGGGGGCGAACAGCCCGTTCACGGCGGCCCTGTCCAGCGCGCTGGTCGGCCCGGAACAGGATTTCCGCGACATCCTGCGGCTGGTGCGCGCGCGCGTGCGCGTGGCGACCGGCGGCGCGCAGACACCCTGGTACATCGACAACTCGCGCGGCGAGATCACCATCGGGCCGTCGCCCGCGCTGAGCCTGGACCCGGCGCTGGCGGATGCCACCGATGGCGGGGTCGGACTGGTCGCGACCGCCTGGCGCACCATCGCGCAAAGCGGCGACCCGCGCGATGTCGCGGCCTTTGTCGAGCAGTTCCCGGGGACGCCCCTGGCCGAGGTCGCCTCGCGCCAGCTGGCCGCCGTCGGCGCCGAGTCGGTGCCGGACTTCCCGCTGATGGACCTGGGCCTGCCCCTGGCCGCGCCCGAGGTGCCGGGCGGCTTGCAGACGATCGTTACCCAGTGCGACATCCTGGCCACCGCGCCCGGCGATGTGATGGCCCTGTCCGAGGGCCTTGCGCATGATCTGGTGAACACCCGTGCCGCGCTGCGGGCCTGCGTGGCGGCGGTGGCCGATGATCCGGACAACCCGCGGCTGGTCGGGCACCTGGCCCGGGTCCTGCGGCTGGAGGAGCGGTTCGACGAGGCGCTCTACTACGCCGAGGAAGCCGCCCGGCTGGGCAACCCGTCCGCCTGGGGCGCCCTGGCCGAGGCCTATCGCCTGGGTCTGGGCACGGAAAGCGACCTTTCCCGCGCCGCCGAGGCCGCGAAGCAGGGCGCGATGATGGGGGCAACCCCGATCCGGGTGCTTGTGGGCATGCATTACCGCGAGGGCTGGGGCGTGCCGCAATCCTTCTCCGAGGCGCGGCGCTGGTTCGAGCTGGCGGGACAGTTCGGCAACGCGTCCGGCATCACCGCGCTGGGGGATATGTACCGCCGCGGCCAGGGCGTGGCCGCCGATCCGGCGCGGGCGCTGGACCAGTACCGCAAGGCGGCCGCGCTGGGGCACAGCGACGCGATGACCAACGTCGGGATGGCCTATCTGCGCGGCGAAGGCGTCGCGGCGGACCCCGCCACCGGCATCCGCTGGCTGAGCGAGGCGACGGATCGCGGCAACCCCTATTCCGCCTTCCACCTGGGCCGTGCCTTCCTGACCGGCTGGGGGGTGCAACCCGACCGGAACGTGGCGCTGGCCTATTTCCGGCTGTCGGCCCAGCGCGACTTCTTCGGCGCCTATACCTTCATCGGCGACATCCTGACCGATCCTGCGTCGGGCGAATTGCGCAACGTGTCCGAAGGCTATGCGAACTACATCATCGCGCGCGAGGCGGCGACGCTGCGCAACACCATCGCCTCGCAGCGCGAACTGGACGAGCTTCTGCCGCGGATCGAGGCGCTGCTGCCCGCGCTGTCGCCGGTCGAGAAGGCGGCAGGCGAACGCCTGGCGCAGGAGTGGATCGACCAGTACGGCCTTCTGGACTTCGAACTGGTGCACGAGTGACCACAGCCGCGGCGGGCCGGCCAGACCGGCTGGGCGATGTCCCGTTAGTCTATCTGACCTATGACGAGCCCTGGGGCGACGCAGGGTTCGCCGATCTGGCCGCCAAGTTGCCCGGTGCGATCCGGGTGCACGGGGTCACGGGGCTGGACGCCTGCCACAAGGCGGCGGCCGAGGCGGCGGGAACCGATTTCTTCGTGACGGTCGACGCCGATACGACCGTGGACGCAGGCATCGGCGACGTGCCGATCCCGCCGTCGCTTCTGTCGGACAATGTGCGCCTGATCTGGCCGGTGCGCCATGCGGTCACCGGGCAGCCGTCCGGCAACGGGTCGGTGAAGCTGTGGCCGCGCGCGCTGGTGATGGCCATGCGCACGCACGAGGCCGCGCCCCCCGGGACGGTGTCGCTGGACCATGACATCGGCGAGGTCGCGCCCGGCCTGTCGCGGTCGGTGGACATGCCCGCGATCGTCGGCGTGACCGACCCGGCCCGCACCCCGCGCCACGCCTTTCGGGCGGGCTTCCGCGAAGGGGCTTACCTTGATCGGCTTGCCACTCAGATGACCAGCCGTTTCGGCCCGGACCACGCCCGGACCGCTGCAGTGCGCGCGACGCTGGCCGTCTGGACCTCGGTCGGGCGGCATGTGCCGAACGGGCTGTGGTCGATCCACGGCGCCCGGCTGGCCCTGTGGCTGGCCCGGACCGACCCGGCGCGCGACCCGCGGGGCCTGAACGACTATGGCGGGCTGAACGCCCTGTGGTCGGACCGGGTGCTGCCGCGGTTCTCGCCCGGCGGGGCCATCTGCGGCTGGACCGGCGACACCTGGGATGCCGCGGCGCTGGACGACGAGGTTGCGGCGCTGGGCGCCCGGCTGACCGCCCTTGGCGTGTCCGGTCTGGCCGAGATCACGGCCGACGAAAGCCGGATGATCGCGGCGGCCGCCCCGTTTCCGGCGCGCCGCACATCGGGGTCGCTGGATGCCGTGGGCTGGGCACTGGTCCGCGGGGCCGGTGTCGCGCAGGACAGCACGGCCGCGCGAATGTGGTTCGAGGCCGCCGATGCGATGGGCGATCCGGCGGCACCGCTGAACCTGTCACGGCTGGCCGACGACCCCGACGAGGCGCGGCGCCTTGCGCGGGTGGCGGTTGCCCGCGGCAATCCCTGGGCGGCGGCGCACCTGGACCAGCTGGACGCGACCGGGCGACCGGCAGCCGAGAGCAGCGCGCCCGCTCCGGTCGCACGGGCGGGGGCCTGAGATGCTGCTGACCGACCTGCCCTGGCTCTGGTGCGCGGCCGACGTCCCCGCCGGGGCACCCGACGGACCGACCCACCGCCCCGTCGGGACCGATCCCGTAGCGCTGGCCAGAGCCGCGGCTGACCTGCCTGCCGCAGGACTGGTGGTCGTGGTTCCGCCTGACACCCTTCCCACGCCGGTTGCCAACGGGCTGTCGGTCGCACCGGCTGTGGTCCGGGCCATTGCTACGGGACAGCACGCCCTGCTGTGGCCTGCCGAAGACGCGGTAACCGGCACCCTCGCGGTCGATCACGGAATCTGGCTTGCCGCGTCCGGGGTGGTGGCCGGATCGGCGCAGGCGCTCGCCACAGGCACGGGGGCGCAGGCGCTGCACCCGCTGGTGCCCCCGCTGGCGGCGGCCGCATGGGATGGCGCCGCCTCGCCCGCGACCGCCTTCCGCGCCGGGCATGCCGCGATGGGCGTGCCGCGCACACCGGGGCTTGCCCTGATCGCCAGCCTTGGTGCCGACCATCCCCAGGGCGACTGGTGGGGGATCGGCGCGGCCCGCGCGCTTCTGGGGGACACGGTCGAGGCGGCCTGGGCCGAGGACGCCGCACAGGCGGCGGGCGGGTTGCCACCGGCGGTGTGCCGGGCCGAACTGGCCCGACAGGTGCGGGTCCGCACAGGGCTGGCGGTGCATCCCTTCGGACCCCGGGCCGCGGCGGCCGTCCGGGCGATGCGGTCGCCGGTGGCCCCGCCCGAGGTCTGGAACCGGTATGCGGCCAGGCTTGAAACGCTGCTGCCCGGCGGGGCGGCACACCCGGCGACCGGTGGCCTGAGGCTGGTGCGCGCGCTGGCCTGGGGCCGGGATCAGGCGGGCTCAGCCGCCGCGCAGGGCGTCCAGAACGGCCCGTGATCCGGTGCACACCACGCGGTCTGCAACCGCGCCGGTCGCATCGCCGTCAAAGCGCACCCGGTCGCGCCACACGGCGCCCGCGACCACCGGCGACTGGCTGGCCCGTACGTCGTGCCGGGTCGTGACGGAGACCCGGCCCGGTCCCTGCAGGGAAACGGTCACGTCCGTGGCAATCTGCATGGACCGCGTGACGATCCCGCCCGGCACGCCGGGGGCGAACAGGACCGACTGCGGTACGTTCGCCGGAAACCGCGCGGTGTTGCCAAACGCCGTCTGGGTGAAGGTGCCGCAGGCCACCGACGCGGGATCGGATGTGCGGGCGGTGACGCGGGCCCCCCGGACATCGGTGCGGACCATGTCGTACCCGGCCGCGCGCAGGCGGGTTGCCGCATAGGCCAGCGTCTCGGACGCCGAGGTGCCGGGCAGCGCGACCTCGGGCAAGGCGCCGCGCGCGGCGGGTTGCGCGTAGCGCAGACCATCGCCCGACGGCGCCATCGCGCATCCCGCC
Source organism: Rhodobacteraceae bacterium UBA996 (assembly GCA_002291955.1). GTDB lineage: Bacteria > Pseudomonadota > Alphaproteobacteria > Rhodobacterales > Rhodobacteraceae > UBA996. Next base: position 14,810 of record DBBA01000298.1, read on the forward strand.
ACGGCAAGGGCGGCACACAGAAGGGCTGGAACGGCGCGCACCATGGGAACCACCCCTACCTGCTGTAAAGCTGCGGAATCTGGGGCGCGGCGCTCTCGGACCGGGGCGGAGCGGTCACGGCGGGCTGGCGCGACTGGGCCGGGGCCACCTGGGGACGCGGCTGGGTCGGCAGTTGGCGCGCGGCGGGGGCGATCGCGCCCAGCCGGATCAGTTCGGCGATGGCGCGGTCAACGTAGGTGCCCGCCGGAAACCGGCTGAGATAGGCGTAGTAGCCCGCCACCGTCCCGGCCTGGGCGGCCTGGGTCCAGGCCGTCTCCTCCTCGGGGGCGGCGCTGCCGACACGGGCGGGGGTGCCCGCAAGCAGCGTGATCAGAAAGGCGCGGATGAAGACCGCCCACCGCGAGACCCGTGCCATTGCTGCCCCTGTGTCACGGCGGTCATCGCCGCTTCGTCTGTTTCCCCCAGCGTAAACCCAATTTGCGTCAAATCAATCCCGGAATGCGATGGGACGGAACAGGATCGCCGAAGGATTGGCCGGCAGGTCGCCCGACGGTCCGCCCGGCGTGGCCAGCGGCGGCGGAGGTCCCTGGTGCCGGGCCAGGTCCCCGGCCATGACGGCGCGCACGATCTCTTCGGCTTCGGAGCCCGCCCACAGGCACTGGACCGCAGAGTGGCGTGCCAGGATGATCCGCAGGCGGCGCATCCGGTGCAGGGTCGCGGCGGCGGGCGTCGCAACGGCAAGAAGATCGTCCAGCGGAGACAGGTGTTCGAACGCCATCCCGGGCCACTTGTGCGCCGCCTGGCGGGGATCGAGGTCGGGCGGCAGGTGGTCGGCGACCACCACGCGCGCCGCATGTGCGGGAGCCTCGGCCGCAAAGGCCCCAAGGGCCGCGGCCAGGCGCGACCCCGACAGTCCCGGAAGAAGCGCCACATGCGCCCCGGCCGCTGCGGCGGTGGCCTGACGCCCCTGAGCGCGTGCTACCGCGGTCGCCCCGGCGGCCAGCGCCTCTGACCATCGTCCCATCGCCGTTCCTGCCTTGCTTGGCGACACCCGTTGCGATGCCGCCGGGCCCCGTGGACAACCGTCGGGGCGGTCGCCACTGTAGCAAACGCAACGGGTTCTGGAAGGGTCACGCGGTGGGGGTACTGGATCTCGACGTCCTGCTCGTCGCCGACCCGCGCTTTCCGGGCGGCACCTCGACCGCGCTGGTGGCCGAGGCGCGGGCCCTTCTGGCGGCGGGCTATTCGACCGGACTTCTGGCGATGCCGAGCGACCTGTTGCCGGCCCGGCGCCCGCCCCATCCGGCCATCCGCGACATGTGCAGGGACGGAGGGCTGGTCACGGTTCCCGCAGGCACGCCGGTCAGCGTGCGCCTTGCCTGCGTGCATCATCCCACGGTCCTGTCCGACTGGCCTGCCGGTCCCTTTCCGGTCCGCGCCGCCCAGACCGTGATCGTGGCGCACCATCCGCCGGTCGATGCCGCGGGCACCGTGCAGTACGACAGCGCGCGGATCGGTCAGGTCGCCGCGGACCTGTTCGGGCCCATAGCCTGGGCGCCGGTCGGCCCGGCGGCGCGGGCGGCCTTTGCCGCGCTGCCCGTGGCGCTGCCCCTGACGCCCACCGACTGGGTCAACGTCATCGACCCCTCCGACTGGGCCGGAGCGCGCAGCGGGCCGCTGTCCGCGCGCGCCACCATCGGTCGCCACAGCCGCCCCGGCCGGACCAAGTGGCCCGACACCCGCGCCGACCTGCTGGCCGCCTATCCCGATGCGCCCGACATCCGGGTGCGACTGATGGGATGGGATGCGGGACTTGACGCCGCCTATGGTCCGCGTCCGGCCGGCTGGCAGATGCTGCCCTTCGGCGCGATGCCGGTGGCGCGGTTCCTGACGTCGATCGACTACTTCAGCTACTACCACGGGTCATCCTGGATCGAGGCGTTCGGGCGTGCGCCGCTGGAAGCGATGGCCTCGGGCCTGCCCTGCCTGTTGCCGCCCTCCTTTGCCGACCTGTTCCAGGAAGGCGCGATCTACACCGCACCGGACGGCGTGGCCGATACTGTGCGGCGGCTGCATACCGATCCGGCCGCCTGGGCGCGGCAATCGGCCCGCGCCGTGGCGGTGGTCGCTGACCTGTATGGCCCCGCCCGCGCGGTGGCGCGGGTTGCCGAACGGATCGGGCCGCCCCGGCCCGCATCTGCCCGCCGCCCCCCGCGCGCGCCCGAGGCACGGGTCCTGTACCTGACCTCGAACGGCATCGGGATGGGCCACCTGACGCGGTGCCTTGCCTCGGCGCGCCGCCTGCCGGCAGGGGTGCGGCCGGTGATCCTGTCGATGTCGCGCGCCTTTGGCGTGGTGCGCGACCAGGGCATCGCGGCGGGCTACCTGCCCTACTGGCGCTCGACCGGCCTCGACGAGACGACATGGCACGCCAGCATTGCCGACGAGATCGACGAGGCCATCCGGTTCTGGCAACCCGGCGCGGTCGTGTTCGATGGCAACCTGCCCTACCAGGGCCTGATGGACGGGCTGGCCCGGCATCCTGGCGTCTGGTCGGTCTGGCAGCGCCGGGCGATGTGGCCCGCGGGTGCCGGTGCCGATGCGCTGTGGGTCGGCCGCGACTTCGATGCGGTGATCGAGCCGGGCGAGCTGGCCGCCGCCTTTGACCCCGGCCTGACCGTGCCCCTGCGCGACACGACCCTTGCCGTGCCGCCCGTCACCTTCCTGCGCGCGGGCGAGGCGCTGGCCCCGGCCGCCGCGCGGACCGTGGTGGGGCTGGATGCGGCGCGGCCCGCGGTGATCCTGCAACTGGGGTCGGGCAACAACTTCGCCCTTGCGGCGCTGCGGCATCTGCTGCTCGACGCGCTCCGGTCCCTGCCCGCCGACCGACGGCCGCAGGTCGTCCACGCCGACTGGCGGATCAGCGCGGTCGCGTCAGACCTGCCCGCCGACGTGATCCGGCTGGACACATTTCCGGTCGCGCGCCTGCTTCCGGCCTTCGACTGGGCGATCGCCCTGGCGGGGTACAACACCTTTCACGAGAACCTCGCGGCGGGGCTGCCGACGCTGTGGCTGTCGAACGACAGTCCCGAACAGGACCGGCAGGACCTGCGGGCGGCCCATGCGGCCCGCAGGGGACTTGGTCTTGCGGCCCGGACAAGCAATGCGCAGGGCATCCTGCGTGCCATCGCGGCGCTGGCCGACCCGGCGCGGCGCCGGATGATCCGGGCTGCCTGCGCCGCCCTGCCACCGGACAACGGAGCCGATGATGTCGCGGTCTGGCTGGCGTCCCTTGCCCGTATGGCAAAGCCGCACCGGCTGACGATCCGGCGCACCGACCCCGCCCCGGAACCGGCCGCGGCAGAGCCGTCGCCCGCGCCCGCCGACGCCCCATGACCCCTGTCACCATCGGGATGCCCGCCTGCGACAGCGCCCGCACGCTGGACCGGGCCATCCGGTCCGTCCTCGCGCAGACCGACGGCAACTGGCGGCTGGTGATCTCGGACGACGCCTCGACCGACCGCACGGCGACCCTGGCCGAGGACGCCGCCCGCGCCGACCCGCGCATCCGCGTGATCCGCCAGCCGGTGCGTCTTGGGGCCATGAACTTCGGTGTCCTGCTGGCGCTGGCCGACACGCCGCTGTTCGCCTGGCTGGCCGCCGACGACTGGTGGCACCCGCGCTTCCTCGAGGCGACGCGAAGCGTGCTGGACACGCGCCCCGACGCCGTGTCGGCCCTGCCCCGCGTCGCCTGGGCGGCAGGTGACGGTCCGGCCGGAAAGGCGCCGCCGACCGCTGCGCTCGAGGGCGGTTGGGACGACCGCGCCCGGGCGTTCCTGGCCGATCCGGGCGGGTCGCGCATCTATGGGCTCATGCGCACCGACGCGGCCCGTGCGTCCTTCCCGCCAGAGGATGTGCACGCGTGGGACTGGGCCTTCATGCTGGGCCTGCTCGCACAGGGGCCGCAGGTGGCCCTCCCCGAGGTGCTGCTGACGCGCGAGGAGACCGACTGGCTCCACTACGCGGATGCCGTCGATGCCTCGGGCGCGCGGGGTCTGGCCCGCAGTTTCCCCGCCTGGCCCGCGTCGCGGCTTGCGATCACGCGCGGGCATGTTCCGGCGGGTGCCTTGCGGGCGCTCTGGGCGCTGAACCTGCTCAAGCACGAAGAACGCCTGGCCGCGTGCGACCCGGCCAGATATGCCCGGCGGCACAGGCTCTACCGGGTCCTCGGGATGCACTTTGCGTCCGATCCGCGGGCCACCGCCGCCCTGATGGACCGCGTTGCCCGGCGCAATGCCCGGCGCGATCCCGCGCGGGCCGCCGCGGCGGCTGCCTTGCGGGACCGGGCGCGGGCAGCGGCCGCACCGGCCCTGCGGACCCGGCGCGCGCTTCCCCCGCTGACGGCCGTTCTTGCGGCCCGGAATGCGGCGGCCACGCTGGACCGCCTGCTGGCCCATTACCAGCGGCACGATGCGCGGGTCATCCTGATCGACCATGGCTCGACCGATCGCACCCGCGCCATCGCGGAAGCGCGGCGCGGGGCGCCGGTCGTGGACATCCTTGACCAGCCCTTCGACGGGACCTTCGACCTTGCCGCGCAACTCGACCTGAAGCGGCAGGTGCTGGCCGGGCTGGGCGACGGCTGGGTGATCCACGCCGACGCGGACGAGTTTCCCGACCCGCCCGCGGACAAGGCGGCGCAGGGCAGCACCCTGCGGGCGCTTGCGGCCGGCTGGGATGACGGCGTGCTGGCCGCGCCCTGCCGCGAACTGGCCTTCCTGCCCCGGACCGAGGACGAGCTGCACAGCCCCGACGGGTTCGAGGCGACGCTGCGCCATGCGGTGCCCATCGCCGACCACGACCCCAAGCAGCGGCTGTTCCGGGCCGGTGCCGACCTGACCCTGTGGCGGGCGACCGGCGGGCATACCGTGACCGCGGACCCGGCGCGGATCGCCCCGGACCGGCTGGTGCTGCGGCATTACCCGGGCCTGTCGCTCGACCACCTGCGGGCACAGTACCTGTCGCGGGTGCACGCACGGGCCGATCTGGCGCGGCGCTGGCACACGACCCGCGCCGCTGCGCAGTCCTTCGACATCGTGCCGCCGCGGCCCGGGACGCTTGCCGGCCCCGATGACCCCGAAGCGCCCACGCTGCCCAACTTCCCGGTCTTCGTGCCGCGCCCCGCGCCGCCCGATCCGGCGACCCCGGACGGGCCGGCGGACCTGTGGATCGTCGCCGGTGATCCTGCGGCCACCGACGTGGCGCGCGCGCTTCTGGCGGCGAATTTCGCCGGCCTGCGCACGGTCGTGTCGGGCGTGGCTCCCCAGGCCCCTGCGGCGGTCCTGCACGTCCTGCGCCACCCGTCCTGCGCCGCGGGGCGGGATGCGGCCTGCGCCTGGGTGCGGGGGATCGCGCGGGTCCGCCAGTCCGCGCTGACCCCCGGCCTGCGCTACGCCGAGGTCCGGGCCGAGGACCTTCCCGCACAGGCAGGCGCGCTGGTGGTTGCGGTGCGCGCCCTTCTGTCCGGTTCCGCACCGGGGGGGACGTCCGGCTTCCTGCGCCCGACGGTCCCCGTGACCCGCCCCTCGCCCGACCCCGCCACGCGCGCGATCTGCTCCGACCTTGCCCGCGACCTGGGCTATGGCTGGACCGACGACGCCCCGGCATAGGTGGCGATGTCGGAACAGGCGGCAAGGCACCCGCCGCAGCGACCCGACAGGCCGAGGAGTTGCAGCCGCAGCCGTTCGGCGCTGGTCCAGACCTCGGCCAGGGTCAGGCGGCCGTCGGTGACGTTCCCCATCGACCGCTGCCGCAGGAAGAAGCAGGGGAAGGTGTCCCCGCGCGAGTTCACCAGCAGGAACCGTGTCGGCATGTGGCAGCCGCCGGGCGGGACCGGGCGGATGCCGTCGAACAGGTAGGGCACGAAGGTGGCAAAGGCCGGGCCGGTGTGGACCGCCACCCCGACCGTCGCGGCGCGGGCGGCGATGGTGTGCAGGGCGGCGGCCACGGCCGCGCGCTGGTCGGGATCGAAGGTGAAGGCGCGGTGGTCGCGGCCCTGCCCCGCGATCTCGGGCTGGAAGGGCTGGATCGACAGGCCGGGCAGGCCGCGCGCGATGGTCAGGTCGAGGACGTGGTCCAGCGTCGCCAGCGTCGGCCGCATCAGGACCGCCGACAGGCTGACCGGGATGCCGGCGTCCTGGGCCGCCGCCAGGCCGGCCAGCGCGTCGGCATGGCTGCCTGCGCCCCGCAGGGCATCGTGGACCTCGGGCGGGCCGTCCACGCTGATGTTCAGGTGCAGCCCCGGGATCCGGGCCAGCCGGGCGGCGTGGCGGGGGACGAGGGCGCCGTTGGTGACGACCTCGATCCGGGTGTAGCCCAGCCGGGCGGCCTCCTCGATCAGGTCGATGGCATCGCGGCGCATCAGGGTCTCGGCGCCCGAGGGGATGAAGACCCGCGCGCCCAGTCCCCGCGCCTGGGCCAGCAGGTCCGCCACCCGGTCCCCGGCGAGACCATCCCGCCGCCCCTCCCAGACCGCGCACATGGAGCAGGTCAGGTTGCAGCGGAGGGTGAGTTCGACCGAGATCTCGTCGAGGGGGCGCGTCAGGGGGGTGCCGTCCATGCCCGTGCCTTTTGGTGGCCCTGGGGGACAGGGTAGGCCCGAAGGGGGGGCCTCGGCAATCATCCTGGGGGATTCCGGGGGAAGGGGGCGGTTTGTGCACATGTGCACAAACGGTCAAGTCATTGATATGGATGGGAAAGAGGTGTGCACGGCAGGGTTTGGGAAACCTGTGTGGAGGGGAGGTTTCGGGGGCGGGCGTTGCGGGGAGGTGCTTGCAGGCTCATCGGAGGGACTGGTTAACCAAGATCGGTCAAGCTCACATCCTGCGGACAGATGTCGTTGCCATTGGGCAGCGGACCACTATAGGTTGACAGCATGGAGAACGGCATGAATCAGATGACGTCCATCGAGTTCTGCGCGGGTGCGGGTGGGCAAGCGCTTGGACTTGAGCAGGCGGGCTTCCGTCATCTTCTGCTTGTGGACAACGATCCTGACTGTTGCCGGACCTTGCGGCTGAATCGCCCGTTCTGGGACGTGCGCCACGCAGACATGAATACTTTCATCCTGCCAAGTCTTGGTCCAGTGGACCTGTTCGCCGCTGGGCTTCCCTGCCCTCCCTTCTCGATTGCCGGCAAGCAATTGGGTTCGGCGGACGAGCGAAATCTGTTCCCGGCTGCCCTGCGCCTGATCGAGCAGGCGCAGCCTCGCGCTGTCCTGATCGAGAACGTGCGCGGGTTCTTGTCCAGCTCGTTTACGGGTTACCGTCAAGAGATCGCGCGGCGCTTGGACGATTTGGGCTATCTCGTTGCATGGAAGCTTTTTGACTCGCTTCACTTTGGTCTGCCTCAAACCCGCAGTCGTGTTGCCATCGTGGCGTTTCGGAAGAGCATCTGGCCATACTTCGCTTTCCCGGAACCGGATCGCGCATTCGCACCGAGCGTCGGGCATGTTCTGCGCGACCTTATGGCTGCAAACGGATGGAACGGGGCAGAGGCGTGGGTGGAGACAGCCAATGGCTTTGGCCCGACCATTGTCGGCGGATCAAAGAAGCACGGCGGGCCCGACCTTGGCCCGACCCGTGCGCGCACGGCGTGGCGGAAACTTGGCGTGAACGGCGGCTCCATTGCGGAACAGGCCCCAGAGCCCGGATTCGGCGGGATGCCGCGACTGACGAACCGTATGGTTGCCCGTCTGCAAGGGTTTCCGGACGCTTGGCAGTTCAGCGGCGGAAAGACCGCCGCCTACCGACAGATCGGGAATGCTTTTCCGCCACCGGTCGCGCAGGCGCTGGGAAAGGCCGTTGCCGAGGCCCTTACTGCGCATGACCGGGCGAGCTTTCAGCCTGGGTATGCTGCTGAATGAGCCGAGCGCGTTCGAAGGGTGCAAGAGCGCTATTGCGGGCGCACTTCCTCGCAAACCTCGGGCGGATCATGGATTCAGAGGAACTGCGCCAGGTTGCCGGCGGAATCAGCGAGTGGGGCCGACGGGTCAGAGAGCTGCGCACCGAGGAAGGCTATCGGATCCTTACGCATAACGATCTGGCTACCCTGAAACCGGGCCAGTATCTTCTGGACGACCCCAAACCGCTGCCCGCGTTCGAAAGAGCGATCTCGAAAGAGGTGAGGGCCTATGTCCTGGATCGCAACGGCTTCACTTGCCAGATGTGTGGTGCGGCGGCTGGCGAATCACATCCTTACGATGAGACACGAAAAACGCGGCTACACATCGGGCACATCATCGACAAGTCGCAGGGCGGAACCGACGATGCCGGGAATCTTCGTGCGATCTGTTCCGTGTGTAACGAGGGTGCATCCAACATTACCCTGGACCGACCGTCGTTCCATAAACTGATCGTGCAGGTCCGGCGCGCGACCGCGTCGGATCAGAAAGCGCTGCTCGGTTGGCTGAAGCAGAAATACGAGAGCCAATAGGCACTCACACCTCCGGCACCAATATCTCCCGTTTGCCCACGCCGTTCGCGCGCGTCACTACGCCCTGCTCTTCCATCATCTCGACGATCCGCGCGGCCTTGTTGTAGCCGATGGCGAGCTTGCGCTGGATGTAGCTGGTGGAGCACTTGCGGTCCTTGGCCACGATGGCGACGGCCATGTCGTAGAGCGCCTCGTCGCCCTCGGCGCCCATCCCGGACACGGAGCCGCCGAGGCCGAGGACGGCGTTGATGTCGGCTTCCGCGTCCTCGTCCGGGCCTTCGACCACGCCGCCGACGTAGTCGGGGGGGCCGAAGGATTTCAGGTGGCTGACGATTTCCTCGACTTCCTCGTCGGACACGAACGGCCCGTGGACGCGGGTGATCTTGGATCCGCCGGCCATATAGAGCATGTCGCCCTGGCCGAGGAGCTGTTCGGCGCCCTGTTCGCCGAGGATGGTCCGCGAGTCGATCTTGGAGGTCACCTGGAAGCTGATCCGGGTGGGGAAGTTCGCCTTGATCGTGCCGGTGATGACATCGACGGACGGGCGCTGGGTGGCCATGATGAGGTGGATGCCGGAGGCGCGGGCCATCTGGGCGAGGCGCTGGATGCAGGCCTCGATCTCTTTCCCCGCGACCATCATCAGGTCGGCCATCTCGTCCACGATGACCACGATGTAGGGGAGCGCGCGGGGCGTGATCTCCTCGGTCTCGAACACGGGATCGCCGGTCTCGTCGTCGAACCCGGTCTGGACGGTGCGCTTGAAGGTCTCACCCCGATCCAGCGCGTCGCGCACGCGGGCGTTGAACCCTTCGATGTTGCGCACGCCCATCTTGGACATCTTGCGGTAGCGGTCCTCCATTTCCGCCACCACCCACTTGAGGGCCACGACGGCCTTCTTGGGGTCGGTGACGACGGGAGATAGGAGATGCGGGATGCCGTCGTAGACGGACAGTTCCAGCATCTTGGGGTCGATCATGATCAGGCGGCAGTCGTCGGGCGAGAGCTTGTAGAGGAGCGAGAGGATCATCGTGTTGATGGCGACGGACTTGCCGGAGCCGGTGGTGCCCGCGATGAGGAGGTGGGGCATCTTGGCGAGGTTGGCGACGACGGGCTGGCCGAAGATGTCCTTGCCGAGCGCAAGGGGCAGGCGGAGCTGGCTGTCGCCGAAGTCGCGCGTGGCGAGGATTTCGCGCAGGACGACCTTTTCGCGGTGCACGTTCGGCAGTTCGATGCCGATGACGGACCGGCCCGGCACGGTGGAAACGCGGGCGGACAGCGCCGACATAGACCGCGCGATGTCGTCGGCGAGGCCGATGACGCGGGACGCCTTCAGCCCCGGGGCGGGTTCCAGTTCGTACATGGTGACGACGGGGCCGGGGCGGACGCTGACGATCTCGCCCTTCACGCCATAGTCGTCGAGCACGGATTCGAGCATGCGGGCGTTTTCCTCCAGCGCCTCGTCGGGCAGGTGGTGGCGCTGGATCGTCTCGGGCGAGGTGAGGAGCGAGAGGGGTGGCGGTTCCCAGGCGGGGGCGGCGGGGTCGTCGAGGAGGAGGCGGGGTTGCGCCTCGGCCATGGCCTGGCGCGAGGGAGCGGCGGGGCTGGGGGGGGGGGGGCGG
>DBBA01000174.1 GCA_002291955.1 Rhodobacteraceae bacterium UBA996
AATGTGCAGCAACGCAAGGGGCAGGGCTTCCGGCTTAGGTTACGAAAGACCTGTTTTCATAACGATATCAGTGACTTGCGGGGCGTTCGGCGGCATGGGGGCTGGCGGAGACGAAGGGATTCGAACCCTCGAGACGGTTTCCCGTCTGCACCCTTAGCAGGGGTGTGCCTTCGACCACTCGGCCACGTCTCCGCTGCCGGGTCTAGCCGTCGCAGCGGCACGCGACAAGGCGATTTTCCGGTTGGCCCGGTGCAGGCCGGGGTTTTCCCGCCCTGCCGCGCATGCCAAGGTCCCGACCGGGAGGTGCGGCATGGCGACCGGATGCGTGGTGTTCGATGCCTATGGCACGCTGTTCGACGTGGCCTCGGCCGCGCGGGCGCTGGCGTCCGAGCCGGGGCAGGGTGCATTCGCCCGCCATGCCGACCGGCTGTCGGCCGACTGGCGCCGCAAGCAGCTGGAATACACCTGGCTGCGCGCCGTGACGGGCGACCAGGCCGACTTCCACCAGGTCACGGCGGACGGGCTCGACTGGGCGCTCGATGCGGCCGGCCTGTCCGGTGACGACGGCCTGCGCGACCGGCTGATGGACCTCTACCTGCGGCTCTCGCCCTACCCCGAGGTTCCCGCCACCCTGTCGGCCCTGCGCGCGCGGGGGCACCGGCTGGCGATCCTGTCGAACGGCACGCCGGCGATGCTGGCCGCGGCGGTCGGCTCGGCCGGGCTCGACGGCCTGTTCGAGGCCGTCCTGTCGGTCGAGGCGGTGGGCGTCTTCAAGCCGCACCCGTCCGTCTATGCCCTGGTCGAACAGACCCTGGGGGTGCCGCGCGGCGCGACGGTCTTCGTGTCGTCCAACGGCTGGGACGCGGGCTGCGCGGCGGCCTACGGGTTCACCACGCTGTGGGTCAACCGCGCGGGCGATCCGGTCGACCGCCTGCCCGGGCGACCGCACCACATCGCGCGCGACCTGACCGCGCTGCCGGGGGTCGTCTGATGCCGCGCCTTGCCCTGCCCGGGGGCGTCTCGCTGCATTACGAGGACGAAGGGACCGGCCTGCCGCTCCTCTGCCTGCCCGGCCTGACCCGCGACAGCCGCGACTTCGACTTCGTCGCGCCGCATCTGACGGGCCTCCGCCTGATCCGGCCCGACTACCGCGGCCGCGGGCAATCCGACCGGGCCGACTGGCGCACCTACACCGTCGCGCAGGAAGCGGCGGACGTGCTGGCGCTCATGGATCACCTGCGCCTGCCCCGCGCGGCGATCCTCGGCACCTCGCGCGGGGGGCTGATCGCGATGCTCCTCGCGGCAACGGCCAGGGACCGGCTGAGCGGCGTCGCCCTGAACGACATCGGCCCCGAGATCGGCGCCACCGGCCTGGACCGCATCCGCGACTACATCGGCCGTCCGTCCTCCCTGCCGGACCTCGACGCGCTGGCCGCGGCCCTTCCCGGCCTGTCGCCGGGCTTCGCGAATGTCCCGCCGGACCGCTGGCGGGCCCACGCGGACCGGATCGCCCGCGCGACCCCGACCGGTCTGGGCCTGACCTATGACCCCGACCTGCGCCGGGCGGTGCTGGAGGGCGGGGCCACCCCCGCGCCCGACCTCTGGCCCCTGTTCGACGCGCTGGCGGGCCTGCCGCTGGCCCTGATCCGCGGCGCGAACTCGGACCTTCTCACCGCCGCCACCGCGGCCGAGATGGCCCGCCGCCGCCCCGACATGATCCTGGCCACGGTCCCCGACCGCGCCCATGTCCCCTGGCTGGACGAACCCCCGGCGCTGGCGGCGCTGCATCACTGGCTGGACCTGATCCGATGACCCTGCCGCCCCTCCGCGCCGACTTCCTCGCCGCCGCGACCCGTGCGCGCGGCCACATCCGCCGCACGCCGCTCCTGTCCTCGCCCTTCCTTGACGCCCTCGCCGGGCGCCGCGTGCTGGTCAAGGCCGAAGCCCTCCAGCACACCGGCAGCTTCAAGGCCCGCGGCGCCTGGTCGGCCGTGTCCGCCCTGCCGCCCGCCACCCGCGCCCGCGGCCTTCTCGCCTTCTCCTCGGGCAACCACGCGCAGGGCGTCGCCTGGGCCGCCCGCGCCCATGGCGTGCCCGCCACCATCGTCATGCCCGCCGACGCGCCGCGGCTGAAGATCGACAACACCCGCGCGCTGGGGGCCGAGGTCATCCTCTACGACCGCGCCGGGGGCGAGAACCGCGAGGCGCTGGGCGACCGCCTCGCGCGCGATCGCGGCCTGACCCTGATCCGCCCCTACGACGACCCGATGGTGATCGCAGGCCAGGGCACCACCGGGCTGGAAATCGCCGAACAGGCGGCAGAGGCCGGCGTCACCACCGCCGACGTCATCGTCTGCTGCGGCGGCGGCGGCCTGTCCGCGGGCATCGCGCTCGCGCTCGACGGCACCGGCCTGCGCGTGCGCACCGCCGAACCCGCGGGCTTCGACGACATGGCCCGCACGCTCGCCACTGGCATCCGCCACACCAACGCCGCCACCACCGGGTCGATCTGCGACGCGATCCTGACCCCCACCCCCGGCGACCTGACCCTGCCGATCCTTGCCGCCCGCGCGGGCCCGGGTCTCACCGTCACCGACGACCAGGCGCTGGCCGCCGCCCTGTTCCACCCGGCCGCCATCCCCGGCGACACGGTGATCTGCGTGGCCTCGGGGGGCAACGTCGATCCCGCCACCTTTGCCCGGGCCCTGCACCACGCCCATTGATTAGTTGACAACGCCAACTACCTCCCCCAGCATCGCGGACAGGGAGGAGACAGCGCAACCATGCGAACGCAGGTGTGCATCATCGGCGGCGGCCCGTCGGGCCTGCTTCTGGGGCAACTGCTCCACCAGGCCGGCATCGCCACGGTCATCCTCGAACGCCAGACCCGCGACCACGTCCTCGCGCGCATCCGCGCAGGTGTCCTCGAATGGGGTTCGGTGGAAACCCTCCGCCGCGCGGGCGTCGGCACCCGGATGGACACGCAGGGCCACGTCCACACGGGCACCACCCTCGCCGCCCGCAACCGCGGCTTCCGCATCGACTTCGCCGCCACCACCGGAAAGCAGGTCATGGTCTGGGGCCAGACCGAGGTCACCGCCGACCTCTACGCCGCGCGCGACGCCACCGGCGCCCCCACCATCCATGGCGCCAGCGACGTAGGCTTGCACGGCCTCGACACCGATGCGCCCTTCGTCACCTACCGCCTCGGTGATACCGAACACCGGATCGACTGCGACCACATCGCGGGCTGCGACGGCTTCCACGGTCCCAGCCGCAAGGCAATCCCGGCCTCGGTCCTGCGCGAATACGAGCGCGTCTATCCCTTCGGCTGGCTCGGCGTGCTGTCCCGCACCCCGCCCGTGGCCGACGAACTGATCTACGCCAACCACGAACGCGGCTTCGCGCTGTGCTCCATGCGCAACGCGATGCTCAGCCGCTACTACATCCAGTGCCCGGTGGACGACCCGCTGGACAAATGGACCGACAACGCGTTCTGGGACGAGCTGCGCCGCCGCATCCCGTCGGACGCCGCCGACACCCTCGTCACCGGCCCGTCGATCGAGAAGTCCATCGCCCCCCTGCGGTCCTTCGTGGCCGAACCCATGCGCTGGGGGCGGCTCTACCTCGTGGGCGACGCGGCCCATATCGTGCCGCCGACCGGGGCCAAGGGCCTGAACCTCGCCATCGGCGACGTGCACTACCTGTCGGATGCGCTGATCCGCCACTACCACGACCGCGACGACGGGGGGCTTGACGGGTACTCCGCCACGGCGCTCGCCCGCGTTTGGAAGGCCGAACGCTTCTCGTGGTCGCTGACGACGCTTCTCCACCGCTTCCCCGGGCAGTCGCCCTTCGAGCAGCGCATGCAGGAGGCGGAACTCGACTGGCTGGAAGGATCGCTTGCCGCGCAGACCGCGCTGGCCGAGAACTACGTGGGCCTGCCGTACTAGGGACACCTGCCATGCAGATCGCGACGCTGGGCGACATCCACACGCACTACCGGACCGACGGCCCCGCCGACGGCCCCGCGGTGGTCTTCGCCAACTCGCTCGGCACCGACCTGCGCCTGTGGGACAAGGTCATTCCCCTGCTGCCCGCCCACCTGCGCCTGATCCGCTACGACAAGCGCGGCCACGGCCTCACGACCGCGCCACCCGCCCCCTATGCGATGGGCGCGCTCGTCACCGACCTCGAACGGCTGATGGACCACCTGGGCGTGACCGGCGCCGTGGTCGTCGGCCTGTCGATCGGGGGGCTGATCGCGCAGGGACTGGCGGTGAAGCGCCTCGACCTCGTCCGTGGCCTCGTGCTGTCGAACACCGCCGCGCGCATCAGCACGGCCGCCATGTGGGCCGACCGCATCGCGGCGGTCCGCGCGGGCGGCATCGACAGCCTCGCCGATAGCGTGATGGAGCGCTGGTTCGGCAAGCCGTTCCGCGCCACGCCCGAACTCCACGCCTGGCGCACGATGCTGACCCGCCAGCCGGTGGACGGCTACGCGGGCTGCGCCGCCGCCATCGCGGGAACCGACTTCTTCACCACAACGGCCACCCTGCGCCTGCCCACGCTCGCCATCGCGGGCGACCAGGACGGCGCCACCCCGCCCGACCTCGTGCGCGAGACAGCCAGCCTGATCCCCGGCAGCCGCTTCCACCTCATCCGCGGCGCGGGCCACCTGCCCTGCGTGGAAAAACCCGACGACTACGCCGCCGCCCTTGCTGCCTTCCTGCAGGACATCGGCCATGCGTGACGACGCCGTCCCCTTCATCCTTGCCCAAGTACCTCGGGGGTGCGGGGGCAGAGCCCCCGCGCGTCCGCCCCACAGGACACGACAGCCATGACCGACCGCCGCCCCGCAGGCGACGCCACCCGCCGCCGCACATTGGGCGAGCCGCATGTCGCGCAAAGCCAGGCCGCCCGCACCGACTTCGACGGTCCGTTCCTCGACCTCATCACCGAATCCGCCTGGGGCACTGTCTGGGCCTCCGAGGCGATCCCGCCCCGCGAACGCTCGATGGTCACCATCGCGCTGCTGGCGGGCCTCGGGAACTGGGAGGAACTCGCGCTCCACCTCCGCGCCACGGTCAACACCGGCGCGACGGAAACCGACATCCGCGAGGTGCTGATGCACGTCGCCATCTACGCGGGCGTGCCGCGCGCCAACCACGCCTTCAAGATCGCCCGCGACATCCTTCAGGAACGGGAGGGCAAGGATGCCTGAGGCCACCACCGACCGAGACCCTGTCTATCGGGACACGGGCAACCTGATCCCGCGCAACCGCGCGGCCCATCCGGTGCCCTACGACCCCGACTACAAGACCTCCGTCACCCGGTCGCCGAACCTGCCCCTCCTGTCGATGGACTCGACCCTGACCGAGGAAACCGGCCCGGTGTTCGGCCATACCCTCCTCGGCCCCCTCGACAACAACCTGATCCTGAACTTCAGCCAGGGACGCGCCCCCGCCGTGGGCGAGCGCATCCGCGTCCACGGCCGCGTCATGGACGAACACGGCCGCGGCCTGCCCAATACCCTGGTCGAGGTCTGGCAGGCCAACGCCGGCGGCCGCTACCGCCACGTCAAGGACACCTACTTCGCCCCCCTCGACCCCAACTTCGGCGGCTGCGGGCGCTGCCTCACCGACGCGCACGGCAACTACGAGTTCATGACGATCCGCCCCGGCGCCTATCCCTGGCCCAACCGGGGCAACGAATGGCGCCCGATGCACATCCACTTCTCGCTCTTCGGCCACAGCTTCGGCCAGCGCCTCATCACACAGATGTACTTCGAGGGCGACCCGCTCATCGACCGCTGCCCCATCGCCGCCACGGTGAAATCCCGCAGCCAGCTCGACCGCCTCGTCGCGCCCCTCGACATGCACGGCTCGCGCCCGATGGACTACCTCGCGTGGAAGTTCGACATCGTCCTGCGCGGCCGCCGCCAGACCCTGTTCGAGAACCGGATGGAGGGCCTTTAAGTGCCACAGACGCTGACAACCCTCACCGAAACCGCGTCCCAGACTGCCGGGCCCTACGTCCACATCGGCTGCATCCCCACCTTCACCGGGATCGAAGGGGTCTACCCCGAGGATCTGGGCAAATCCCCCATCCGCGACGGCGCGAAGGGCGAGGTCATCACCATCACCGGATCCGTCTACGACGGCACCGGCTGGGCCCTGCGCGACGCGATGATGGAAAGCTGGCAGGCCGATGCCGCAGGCCTCTACCCCGGACAGACGGGCGCCGATCCGGCCGTCAGCGGCTTCTGCCGCTTCGCTGCCGACGGCATGACGGGCGAATTCACCCTGCGCACCGTGAAACCGGGGCCCGTCCCCCTGCGGCAGGGCGGCCATCAGGCCCCCCACATCGCCATCTGGATCGTCGCGCGCGGCATCAACATCGGGCTCAACACGCGCATCTACTTCGAGGACGAGGACAACTCGACCGACCCCCTCCTGAACCGGATCGAACAGCGCCCCCGCGTCGACACCCTGATCGCGCGGAAAACCGGCCCCGGCGCCTACCGCTGGGATATCCGCCTGCAGGGGCAGGGCGAGACCGTGTTCCTCGATATGTGATGGCCGATTTCCTTCTGATCCACGGCTCCTGCCACGGGGCCTGGTGCTGGCGCGACGTGATCCCCAAGCTTGCCGCCCGGGGCCACGCCGCCCGCGCCATCGACCTGCCGGGGCATGGGCAGGACCCGACGCCCGTCAACGACGTCACGCTCGACGGTTACGCCCGCGCGATCCTTGCCGCGCTCCACGGCCCCACTATCGTCGTCGGCCATTCGATGGGCGGCTTCCCGATCACCCGCGCGGCCGACCTCGACCCGACGCGCATCGCGCACCTGATCTACCTCTGCGCCTACGTCCCCCTCGGCGGCACCTCGCTCGCCGACCAGCGCCGCCGGGCCCCGCGCCAGCCGCTGCTCCCCGCCATCCGCCGCGCGGCGGACGGGCGGTCCTTCACCATCGACCCCGCCATGGCGCGCGACGTGTTCTACCACGACTGCGACGCGGACACCGCCGCCTGGGCGACCCGGCACCTCGGCCCGCAGGCCGTGGCGCCCCAGGAAACCCCCTTCACCCCCGGTCCCCACGTCGCCACCATCCCCCGCGACTATATCCTGTGCGACGACGACCGCACCATCCCGCCCGAATACCAGGCCACGATGACGGCCCACTGGCCCCCGGGCAGCGTCCACCACCTTCCCTGCGGGCACTCGCCCTTCCTCGCCTGCCCCGCTAGGCTGGCCGAAACGCTCGCTCGCATCGCGGAACCCCACGCATGACCCAACCCTGCATCATCTGCGTCGCCATCACCGGGTCGCTGCCCACCAAGGAAAACAACCCCGCCGTCCCCATCACCATCACCGAACAGGTGGAATCGACCCACGCGGCGTTCGAGGCCGGCGCCACCATCGCCCACTGCCACGTCCGCGACGACGAGGGGAAGCCGACCTCCGACCCCGACCGCTTCGCCCGGCTAAAGGAAGGACTGCAAAAGCACTGCCCCGGCCTGATCGTGCAACTGTCCACGGGCGGCCGGTCCGGTGCCGGACAGGCGCGCGGCGGGATGCTGCCGCTCCGCCCCGACATGGCCTCCCTCTCGGTCGGATCGAACAACTTCCCCACCCGCGTCTACGAAAACCCGCCCGACCTGGTGGACTGGCTGGCCGGGGAAATGATCCGCTACGACGTGAAACCGGAAATCGAGGCGTTCGACCTGTCCCACATCCTGAAGGCGCGCGAGATGTGGGATCAGGGCAAGCTGAAATCCCGCCCCTACATTCAGTTCGTCATGGGCGTGAAGAACGCCATGCCCGCCGACCGGCACGTGTTCGACTACTACATCGCCACCGTGAAGCGCCTGTTCGGGGCGGACGCGCAGTGGTGCGCCGCCGGCATCGGCCCGGAGCAGATCGTGCTGAACGAATGGTGCGTGGCGGCGGGCGGACACACGCGCACGGGGATGGAGGATAACGTGCGCCTCGACCGCCACACGCTGGCCCCATCCAACGCCGCGCTTGTCCGCCGCGTGGTGGACCTGTGCGACCGCTACGAACGGCCCGTCGCCACATGGCAGCAGGCCCGCGCGATGCTGGGCCTGCGCGCAACGCCCGGCCCGGTCGCTGCCGCAGCCTGATGTCAACACGCTGATGCCAGCCTCCCCGCAGGACAGCGCGCTGTATGGCGGTCTCTTCGGCGATCCGTCCGTCGCGCGGCTGTTCGGCGATGCGATGGTGGTCCGTGCCATGCTGCTGGTGGAAGGCGCCTTGGCCGAGGCTCAAGGAGCGCTCGGCCTTATCCCCGAAACGTCCGCCCGCGCCATTGCCAAGGCGGCGCGCGAGGCCGAGATCGACCCCGCATCGCTGGCGACCGAGACCGCCCGCAGCGCCGTCCCCGTGCCTGCGCTGGTCGCGGCCTTCCGCGCCACGCTGGCACCGGAACACGCAGGCCATGTGCATTACGGGGCCACCTCGCAGGACATCGTCGATACCGCCCTGTCCCTGCGCCTGCGCGCGGCCCTCGACATCGCGGGCGACCGGCTGGACGTGCTTCTGACGGCGCTGGCCCGCCACGCCGACACCCACGCCACCCTGCCCATGGCCGCCCGCACCTATGGGCAGGTCGCCACGCCCACCAGCTGGGGCGAGACCTGCGCCACCTGGGGCCGCCCCCTGTTGTCCCTGCGCGACCGCCTGCCCGGCGTGCGCGCCCGCGCGCTGGCCGTTTCCCTGGGGGGTGCTGCGGGCACGCTGTCCGCCATGCAGGGGCAGGGCGCCGCCGTCCGGGCGCGCATGGCCGACGCGCTCGGCCTGACCGACCCCGGCGCGCCCTGGCACAGCGACCGAACGGGTATCGCAGACCTCGCCGCCTGGTGCGCGCAGGTCACCGCCAGCACGGCCAAGCTGGGCGCCGATCTGGTCGCGCTGACCGGATCGGGCCAGTCCGAGGTGCGGCTGGCCGACACCGGCGGCTCCTCCACCATGCCGCAAAAGGCCAACCCCGTGGGGCCGAGCGTGCTGGTCGCGCTCGGTGCCCACGCGCAGGGGCTGAACGCCACCGTGCAGGCGGCGGCGGTGCACCGGCAGGCGCGGGACGGCGGCGCGTGGCTCGCCGAATGGCTGGCGCTGCCGGGGCTGGTCCTTGCCACCACCCGGTCGCTCGCACTGGCAGGCGAGATTGCGGTGGGCATGACCCCCGACGCGGCGCGGATGGACGCGAACCTTGACGACGGCACCGGCCTGATCTTCGCCGAGGCGCTGGTGTTCCATCTCGCCCCCACCGAAGGCCGCCCCGCCGCGCAAGCCGCTGTGACGGCCCTTTGCAAGCAGGTGGCCGCCACCGGCACACCCCTGTCCCGTCTGGCCGCCGACCGCTGGCCGGGCACGGACCTGACCCCCGCCTTCGACCCCGTGCGGGGCCTGGGCGAGGCCCCGGCCCAAGCCCGCGCCTTCGCCGCCCGGGTGCGGGGCAAGTGACCCGCGCCGCGCCCCGGAGCCGGGTTAACAAAAGCCTAACGTGCACAGTGTTTCCTTATAGATATCAGGGACTTGACCGTTTGTGCACATGTGCACAAACCCCCGGTCCGGGCCACCAGCCATGAAACTGGCCGCCCTGACCGCCCTCGTCCTGATCGCCTTCGCGGCCAATTCCCTGTTGAACCGGGCCGCCCTGGCGGGTGACCTCGCAGGCCCCGCCGCCTTCGCCGCCCTCCGGCTGACGGCCGGGGCCGCGGTCCTGTTCCTCCTGGCCCGCACCCGCGGCCCGGTGCCGTTCCGGGCGCCCCGCAGGCTGTGGCAGGCGGCAGGGCTTCTGGCCTACATGTGGGGGTTTTCCTTTGCCTATGTCACGCTTGATGCGGGGATC
This sequence comes from Rhodobacteraceae bacterium UBA996, assembly GCA_002291955.1. Taxonomy (GTDB): domain Bacteria; phylum Pseudomonadota; class Alphaproteobacteria; order Rhodobacterales; family Rhodobacteraceae; genus UBA996. The sequence continues at coordinate 9,876 of DBBA01000174.1, forward strand.
GGCGCGCTGATCCTGTTCGGGGGCGTCCAGGTCCTGATGTTCGCCGCCGCCGTGGGGACGGGCGAGCTTGTCCCCGCTCGGCGCTGGATCGGCACATCAGTCGCCTTCGGCGGACTCGTGTTGCTCCTGTGGCCCGCAGGCGCCGCCGCTCCGAGTGCCTTGGGCGCCGCGCTGATGGCGACCGCGGCCGCGGGCTGGGCCGCCTACACCTGGCTCGGTCGCGGGGGGACCGATCCGCTGGGCGCGACGGCCGCCAACTTCGCGCTGGCGGCCCTGCCCGCCGTCCTGCTGGCGGGGGTCGCCTTCGACGGCCTCACCCCCGCAGGAGCGATGCTCGCCGTGATCTCGGGCGCCGTCACCTCGGGCCTCGGCTACGCCCTGTGGTACGCCGTCCTGCCCCGCCTTCCGTCCACCACCGCCGCCCTCGCCCAGCTTCTGGTGCCGGTGATCGCGGTGGCGGGCGGGGTGGTCCTGCTGGCCGAACCCCTGACCCTGCGGATCGTGCTGGCGGGGGCGCTGGTGGTGGCGGGCGTGGCCGCGGGGGTGATCCCCTATCGCACCACACGCTCCAGGGGATCATAGGCCGCGCCCCCGCCATCGCCAAAGGCCGCGTCGATCAGCAGCCCCGGCTTGACCCGCAGCCCGCGCGCCTCGGCCTCGGTCACCCAGTGCCGCTCGGTGACGATCCCCTCGGGGTCGCGCCAGACCTCGGGCATGTCGCCCACGGCCCGGCAGCGAAAGATCATCTCGACCTGGTGGAACCCCCGGTCGGGATCATGGAATTCGTTGACCAGCGCCAGCCAGTCCACCTCGACCCGCAGGCCGGTCTCCTCCCACACCTCGCGGATCAGGTTGTCATGCAGGCTGGCGTGGGGCTCCACGCCGCCCCCGGGGGCGCACCACAGGTCCGACACGCCCCCGGGGTATGCATTGACAAGCAGCAGCCGGCCGTCCCGCAGGATCATCCCCCGGACGGCCAGCCGCACCCGCGCCATGGATCAGCCGCGCGCCTTCAGGGCATCGCGGATCTCGGCCAGCAGTTCCTCGGCCGTCGGCCCCTTTGGCGCGGGGGGCGCCTCGGGCTTCTTGCCCATCCCGGTCATCTTGTTCACCGCCTTGACGATCAGGAACACCACCCAGGCGATGATCAGGAACTTGATCACGGCGTTGATGAAGTTGCCGATCGCGAACTTCGCCTCGCCGATCGAGAAGCCCCAGGCCGAGAAGTCGATCCCGCCGATGATCATCCCGATCAGCGGGTTCACCAGGTCATCGACCAGCGACGTGACGATGGCCGTGAAGGCCGCGCCGATGATGATCCCGACCGCAAGGTCAAGCACGTTGCCCCGCGAGATGAAGGTCTTGAATTCCTGAATCATGTCGTCCCCACTTGGTTCCCTCGGGGCCTGTTCCCGGCGCCCGCACAGGCGATAGCACGTCGCCGCACGCTTCACAGACTGTTTCCGCATCGCAGGCGGGCCTAACTTGGCGAAAACATGCCGAACAGGAGATGTCCGTGACCTTCCCCGACGATTTCCCGATCACCCGCCGCTGGGTGCCCGCCCATCCCGACCGGCTGCAACTGTATTCCTTCCCCACGCCGAACGGGGTGAAGGTGTCCATCGCGCTCGAGGAGACGGGCCTGCCCTACGAGGCGCACCGCGTCACGCTGGCCGATGCCGACGTGAAGTCGCCCGAGTTCCTGTCCCTGAACCCCAACAACAAGATCCCCGCAATCATCGACCCCGACGGGCCGGACGGCGAACCGCTCGCCCTGTTCGAATCCGGCGCGATCCTGATCTACCTCGCCGAGAAGACGGGCCGGCTTCTGCCCGCTGACCCGGCCGGTCGGCTGCATGCCATCCAGTGGGTGATGTTCCAGATGGGCGGCATCGGTCCGATGTTCGGGCAGATGGGCTTCTTCGTGAAGTTCGCAGGCACCGCGGTGCAGGACCCGCTGCCGCGCGACCGCTATGTGGGCGAAAGCCGCCGCTTGCTGGGTGTGCTGGAAGGGCGGCTCACGGGCCGCGACTGGCTGGTGGACGAGTTCTCGATCGCCGACATCGCGGCGGCGCCCTGGGTCAACGCGCTGGATTTCTACGGTGCGAAGCCCTTGGTGGGCTTCGACGATTTCCCGAACGTGGCCGGCTGGGTCGAACGGTTCAAGGCGCGCCCTGCCGTGCAGCGCGGCATGAACATCCCGCCGCGGGGCTGACCGCGATACTGGGTCCCGACGCTTCCCCCTCTCCCTCCGTGGGCGGGGGGGCCTTATGGCGTCCTACCCGCGCAGGACCGCGCCGGTCGCCTTCGTCACCTTCTCGACGACCCGGGCCGCGACATCCTCGATGTCCTTGTCGGTCAGCGTCCGGTCGGCGGGTTGCAGGCGCACGGTCAGGGCGAGCGACTTCTTGCCCGCCCCCAAGGACCCGCCCGCGAATTCGTCGAACACGCGCACGCTCTCGATCAGCGCCTTGTCGGCGCCCTGCGCCGCGTTCACCAGCGCCAGCCCCTCGACCCGGTCATCCACGACAAAGGCAAAGTCACGCTCGACCGCCTGGAAATCCGACAGCTTCAGCGCCGCGCGCGTCGTCGTCCGCGCCTTCGGCTGCGGGATCGTATCGAGGTGAATGGCAAAGGCCACCGCCGGACCCTTCACGTCGAGCGCCGCCAGCACGCGGGGATGCACCTCGCCCACGCCCGCCAGCACCACCTTGGGACCAAGGCCCAGCTTGGCCGACCGCCCCGGGTGCCACCACGGGTTCACCTGCCGGATCACCGTCAGCTTCTCGGGCGCGCCCAGCGCCGTCAGGATCGCCTCGGCATCCGCGCGGGCATCCCACACGTCCACCGGGCGGCGGGTGCCCAGCCGGTCGCGCGGTGTGGTGTGCCCGACCAGAAGCCCCGCGATCATCGCTTCCTGCTCGCCGGGCTCGCCGCCCTTGAACACCGGGCCGACCTCGAACAGCGCGAGGTCCGCGAACCCGCGCGCCTGGTTCCGCGCCGCCGCCCGCAACAGGCCCGGCAGCAGCGACGGGCGCATGTGGCTCATGTCGCTCGCAATGGGGTTCTCCAGCTCCGTCGCCGCGGTCCCGCCGCCGAACAGGGCCGCCGCCCGTTGGTCGATGAAGCTGTAGGTCA
>DBBA01000232.1 GCA_002291955.1 Rhodobacteraceae bacterium UBA996
AGATGTCTGAGTTGCGTGACATTCATGCTGTGCGTAACCTGAGACATATCGCCAACCCCTGCCTTGATCCGGATCAATGTCTGCCCCTGGTGCCCTTCATCTTCCCGACCTGACCCCCAAGGACTGTTCCGAGTGTCCGATCCGGCACCGGGCGGTCTGCGCGCGCTGCGAACCCGACGAACTGCGGCTTCTGGACGACATCAAGTACTATCGCAGCTTCCAGGCGGGCCAGCCGGTGATCTGGGCCGGCGACCGGATGGAGTTCGTGGCGTCCGTGGTGTCGGGGATCGCGACGCTCAGCCAGGGGATGGAGGACGGGCGCACGCAGATGGTGGGGCTTCTCCTGCCATCCGATTTCGTCGGCCGCCCGGGGCGCGAGACGGCGCCCTATGACGTGACGGCGGTGTCGGACCTGACGGTGTGCTGCTTCCGGCGCAAGCCGTTCGAGCGGCTGTTGTCCACGACCCCGCATATCGGGCAGCGGCTTCTGGAGATGACGCTGGACGAGCTCGATGCGGCGCGGGAATGGATGGTGGTGCTCGGCCGCAAGACCGCGCGGGAAAAGATCGCGTCGCTGCTGGCGATCATCGCGCGGCGCGAGGCGGTCCTGCACAAGCACAAGCTGCGCGACGGCGCGACCTTCGACCTGCCCCTGACGCGCGAGGCGATGGCGGATTACCTCGGGCTGACGCTGGAGACGGTCAGCCGCCAGATCTCGGCCCTGAAGAAGGACGGGATCATCGTGCTGGAAGGCACGCGCCGCGTGGTCGTGCCGGATTTCGAGGCGCTGCTGGACGAGACCGGCGACGATACCGACGGCGGCATCCTGGCCTGAGGCGAGGGCGGGGGGCGCTGCCCCCCGGAACCGGCTGCGCCGCTTCTCCCCCCGAGGTATTTGGGCAAGGGTGAAGAGGAGGGACGCCCCCTGTCCTCACCCTTGCGGAAATACCTCCGGAGGGGTGCGGGGACATGGAATGTCCCCGGCCGACGACCGGGGCTCGATGCCCCGGGCGGAGGCTCCCCCCTGCCCCTGGATGGCCCTAGTGCTTCATCAGCACGGGCAGGGTCGCCTCTTCCAGCATGTGGCGCGTGGCGCCGCCGAAGATCGCCTCGCGGAAGCGCGAGTGGCCATAGGCGCCCATCACGATCAGGTCGGCGGCCTTGTCGCGGGCGTGGCGCATCAGGACGTCGGACACCCGCGGCAGGGTGCGCGCCAGCACGTTGACCTCGGCGCGCACGCCGTGGCGGGCCAGCATCTGGCTGAGATCGCCCCCCGGGTCGGACCGTTCGGGCCCGTGCACGGCCGGGTCGATCACCACGATGTCGGCCAGCTGCGCCATCTTCAGGACCGGCAGCGCGGCCCGCACCGAGCGCAGCGCCGCGTCGCTTTCGTTCCAGGCCACGACGACGCGCCCGAAGGTCGCAGGCAAGGCCGTGCCCGGCACCACCAGGATTGGAACCCCCGCGCCGAACAGTGCCGCCTCGACCACCGCCTCGGAGTCGACCCCCCGGTCCTTGCCATAGGGCTTGGGCAGCACCACGAGGTCCGAGAAGCGGACGGCCTGGCCGATGTAGGGCGCGATGGTCGCGATCTGCGCGGTCATCGGTTCGACCGCATAGGGCACGCCCTGCGCGGCAAGCCGTGCCTCGGCGGCCGTGGCAATGTCGGCGGCGTCCTTCTGGGCTTCGGCGAAGTTCGTCTCGAGCATCACGGCATTGGCCCCCGCGTAGTAGTGCGCGGGCATCGAGCGGTCGATGCCGAGGGCCAGGACGGACAGGTGCGCCCCCTCGCGCGTGGCAAGGGACACGGCGGCGTCCAGCGCGCTGTGGTCCCCGGCGCCGCTCGTCAGGACGGTGGTGATGGTCTTGAAGCTCATGGCGTGTCCTCCTGTCGGGGCCTGCGTCAGTCCGCGCCCCGTGCTGCCCGCCCAGCCTGACCCGCGCCGCGAGCCCGTGCCTTGACCCACGTCAACAGCGGACCGCCGGTCCATTGACATGGATCAAGGGCACCCGCGCCCAGCCGTGAGAGACGGAACCTGCCGAACAGTGCCCGGGACGCGGCGGACCGAAACCGCCGGGACGGGCAGGACGAAGGGACAGCCGATGGCCAACTATCTGAAGCTCGTGGTGCTGGGCCTGATCACGCTGGTGGCCGCCATCGCGGCGAACTGGGCGCGTGATCTGGCCTACATGGTCCACGCAATCCTCATCATGCTCGTTGCGGGGGGCATGTTCCTGTGGACGCTGCGCCGCACGGACGAGCCCGGCGTGCCCGCGGCCCGCCTGCAGGGCGAATACATGGACGGCGTGATCCGCGCCGGGGTCATCGCGACGGCCTTCTGGGGGGTCGTGGGGTTCCTGGTGGGTGTGGTCATCGCGTTCCAGCTGGCCTATCCGCAGCTGAACCTGGAATGGGCGCAGCCCTTTGCGAACTTCGGGCGGCTGAGGCCGCTCCACACCAGCGCTGTAATCTTTGCCTTCGGCGGCAACGCGCTGATCATGTCCACCTTCTACATCGTGCAGCGGACATCCGCCGTGCGGCTGTGGGGCGGGAACCTCGCCTGGTTCGTGTTCTGGGGTTACCAGCTGTTCATCGTGCTGGCCGCGACCGGCTACCTGCTGGGGGCCACGCAATCCAAGGAATATGCCGAGCCCGAGTGGTACGTGGACATCTGGCTGACCGTCGTCTGGGTGGCGTTCCTGCTGGTGTTCCTCGGCACGCTCCTGAAGCGCAAGGAACCCCACATCTACGTGGCGAACTGGTTCCTGCTGTCCTTCATCGTCACGGTGGCGATGCTGCACCTGGTCAACAACCTGTCGATACCGGTCTCGATCTGGGGGTCGAAGTCGGTGCAGGTGTTCTCGGGCGTGCAGGACGCCATGGTGCAGTGGTGGTATGGCCACAACGCCGTGGGCTTCTTCCTGACGGCAGGGTTCCTGGGCATGATGTACTACTTCGTGCCGAAGCAGGCCGAGCGCCCGGTCTACAGCTACAAGCTGTCCATCGTGCACTTCTGGGCGCTGATCTTCCTGTACATCTGGGCGGGTCCGCATCACCTGCACTACACCGCGCTGCCTGACTGGGCATCGACGCTCGGCATGGTGTTCTCGATCATCCTGTGGATGCCGTCCTGGGGCGGCATGATCAACGGGCTGATGACGCTGTCGGGCGCCTGGGACAAGCTGCGCACCGATCCGGTGATCCGGATGATGGTGATTTCCATCGGCTTCTACGGGATGTCCACGTTCGAGGGCCCGATGATGTCGATCCGGGCGGTCAACTCGCTGTCGCACTACACCGACTGGACCATCGGGCACGTCCATTCCGGGGCGCTCGGCTGGAACGGGATGATCACCTTCGGTGTCCTCTACTTCCTGACGCCGCGGTTGTGGCAGCGGGAACGGCTCTATTCGCTCAGCCTCGTCAACTGGCACTTCTGGCTCGCCACCATCGGGATCGTCCTTTACGCCGCCGCGATGTGGGTGACCGGCATCATGGAAGGCCTGATGTGGCGCGAGGTCGATGCCAACGGGTTCCTCGTCAACAGCTTCGCCGACACCGTTGCCGCCAAGTACCCGATGTACGTGATCCGGGGGCTGGGCGGGGTGCTGTACCTGACCGGCGCGCTGATCATGTGCTACAACCTCTGGATGACCGTCCGGGCTGCGCCGATGCGCGCCGCCCGCATGGCTCCGGCCGAATAAGGAGCCTTGGTCATGGGTATCATGGACAAGCACAAGATCCTGGAAACCAACGCCACGCTCCTGCTGGCAGGCAGTCTGGTGGTCGTATCCATCGGCGGGATCGTGGAAATCGCGCCGCTCTTCTACCTCGAGAACACGATCGAGGAGGTGGCGGGCGTGCGCCCCTACAGCCCGCTCGAACTCGCCGGCCGCGACATCTACATCCGCGAGGGCTGCTATGTCTGCCACAGCCAGATGATCCGCCCGTTGCGCGACGAGGTGCAGCGGTACGGGCACTACAGCCTGGCGGCGGAATCGATGTACGACCACCCGTTCCAGTGGGGGTCGAAGCGCACCGGGCCCGACCTGGCCCGCGTGGGCGGGCGGTATTCCGACGCCTGGCACGTGGACCACTTCATCGACCCGCAATCGGTGGTGCCGGAATCGGTCATGCCGAAATACGAGTTCCTTCTCGATGTCACGCTGGACGGCCGCTACATCCAGGAGCTTTTGCAGACGCACCGGTTCGTCGGCGTGCCCTATACCGACGAGATGATCGCCAACGCCCGCGCGGACTTCCTCGTGCAGGCCGATCCCGACGGCGACTGGAGCGGGCTTCTAGAGCGCTATCCCGGCGCGCAGACCCGCAACTTCGACATGGCGCCCGGCATTTCCGAGATGGATGCGCTGATCGCCTATCTGCAGATGCTCGGCACGCTGGTGGATTTCTCCACCTTCGAAGCCGTGGCCAGCCGCTAGGGGGACGCCATGAGCACCTATGCGTGGCTGCGCGAATTCGCGGGCAGCTGGATGCTGGTGGGGATGTTCGCGGTCTATGTGGCGGCGATCCTGTGGGCGTTCCGCCCGGGGTCGCGCCGCCTGCACCGCGATATCGCGGACATCCCCTTCCGTCACGAGGATGCCCCCGCGCGGGGCGATCAGGAGGTGCGGCCATGAGCAAGGCGCCCAACAAGACGCAGCCCGGCGATCCGGACACCACCGGCCACGAGTGGGACGGGATCCAGGAGTTCAACAACCCCCTGCCCCGCTGGTGGCTGTGGACCTTCTACATCACCATCATCTGGGGGAT
>DBBA01000171.1 GCA_002291955.1 Rhodobacteraceae bacterium UBA996
GCGCAGGTGGCCGAGCGGCTGGGGATCACGCCCCGCACGGTGCTGGCCCACGTCGCCACCGCCAGGAAGCGGCTCGGCGCCGCCACCCGCACGCAGGCGGTGGCCGAGGCCGTGGCCCGCGGTCTGATCTGACCCGCCCGCGCGCGCGTCGGGGCAGGGACTGTCCCGCCGCCGGAAACGCTGTGGTCCCGAAAATCCCGCCTCCCGCAGCGCAGATTTCAGGTTTCGACAATACCGCGACATGGTGAATCCGGGCACCCTGCACCTTGGTGGAGTGACCGGTCGGGGGCAGGAACGATAGAACGGGGATGGATGCGCGCGGCCTTGGCCACGGCGCTGGTGCTGGCAGGCGTGGGGGCCACTCAGGCTGCGACGCTGACGGTGACGGATACGGGCACGCTCGGGACGGGGTTCGAGGTCCCGCTGTCCGTCGCGGCGTTCGAACCCTCGCTCGGCACGCTGACAGCGGTGGCGTGGTCGCTGGTGATCGACTGGTCGGCAGAGGTGACGTTCAGGAATCCCAACAGCGTTCCTGTCCTCATGACGGTGAACGGACTGTCGGGGATCGGTTTCGATATCGTCGGTGCTTCGCTCAGCCCGGGGCTCACCGGTCTCGAGGGTTACGTCCCCTTGACCCCGTTCGAGTTCCTGTTCCGGGATGGGCTGACTTTCCTGCCCAGTCTCGCTCCGGGTGAGGCACAATCGACGACTGCGCCTCCACGCACCTACGCCCTCAGTGGTGGCACCGATGACCCGGTCGGCCTGGGCGCAGGTGTGCTTTCGGACTGGACGGGTCCTGGAGATGTCGGTGGAACCATCCTGCCGCTGACAATCGTATATGCCACTGCCCTCGGGCCGAACGCATCGGGGCAGCTGGTCAATCTGCCGGTTGAAACTCCGTTCACGCAGGACCTGACCGCCACCCTGTCCGTCACCTACACCTACGATCCCGTCACGGGTGGCGGAGGCGGGCCGGATGATCCCGTGGACCCCGTCCCGGTGGTGCCGCTGCCTGCGGGGCTGCCCCTGCTGCTCGGCGGTCTGGCCGCGCTGGCCGTGGTGCGGCGGCGGCGCGGGGCGTAAGGGGCCGGTGGGCGGATCGCCCACGCTACGCGTCGGCGTCCCCTTCGGCCCGCAGGGACAGGCGGCCTGCGTCGGGCAGGTCGGCGGTCCCCAGGGCCTCGACCGGACGGGACAGGCGATAGCGGGTGACCCACATCAGCCGCCGCTCGGCCCGGGTGATCGCCACATAGGCCAGCCGCTTCCACAGGGGCAGCCCGGCCTCGGTCCGGCCGGATTGCGCCGCGGCGAACAGATCGGGACCGAAGACCTGCACACTGTCCCACTGGGACCCTTGCGCCTTGTGGATCGTCACCGCCGCCCCGTGCAGGAAGGCCGCGCCCATGGTGGCGGCGTGGGGGATGAACGGGTCCTCGGTGTCGGGCATCTCGATCTTGACGATGGAGGCGACGCTGATCCGCGGCTCCTCGGCCCCCACCACGTGCAGGCGGGCAAAGCCGGGGCGCGACCCCTCGCCCAGATAGATCACCTGCGCGCCCTTGATCAGGCCGCGGGCCTCGAGGTCGAGGCGCTTCTTGCGGTGCTTGAGCGGCAGTTCGATCCCGTCGCAGATGAGGGGTTCGCCCGCCAGCAGGCGGTCCGGCGGGGCATTGAAGGCGCCGCGGAAGGCGTGGATCAGCCGGATGCGCGTGGCATTGCGCCAGACAAGGACGGGGGAGCGGGCCATCAGCCCGGCCTCGACCCGCTCGGCCAGCACCACGCGGTCATCCTCGCGGGCGGCGGCGCGCAAGCGGTCCTCGAAATCGTCGAAGCCGAGCGCGGGGTCGGACAGGGCATGGGCCAGATCGAGGATCGGGTTGCCCGCCGCCTGCCGGTGGATGCGCGACAGGGTCAGCCGGGCAGGCGCGGGCAGGCGGTCGAACACCATCTCGCCCGACTGGCCCACGGGGGCCAGCTGCGCGGGATCGCCGAAGAGCACCAGCGTGGGGAAGATCTCCTTCAGGTCCTCGAACTGCCGGTCGTCGAGCATGGACGCCTCGTCGATCAGCCCGACGTCGAGGGGTTCCTCGCGCCGCTTCCAGCCCTTGATGAAGTCCGACCCCTTCAGCCCCGCGGCCGCCAGCGCCCCGGGGATCGAGGCCACCTGCCCGTAGAAGGCGGCGGCGCGGTCCAGCGCGGCCTCGGTCAGCCCCGCGATGGGCAGCCCCGCGATGTCGGGCCGGGTGCCTTGCCCAGCCAGCCACTCGGCGATGCGTTCGTACTCGGGCGCATAGACGGGGGTGTAAAGGATGCGGTGTATGGTGGTCGCAGGCACCCCCCGACCGCGCAGGACGGACGCCGCCTTGTTCGTCGGGGCAAGGACCGCGAGCGTGCGCCGGTCGCGGCGCCGCCGCCCCTCCCAGTCGCCCGAGACGACATCCACACCGGACGCGACCAGCGCGCGGTAGAGTTCCCCCAGCAGCAGCGTCTTGCCCGACCCCGCGCGCCCCGTGACGGCCAGAACCGCCCGGGGGCCGTCGGCGCGGGGGGCAAGCACCTTGGACGTCACGTCGATCCCGGCGCCCGCCAGCACCTCGGCCACGCGGTCGAAGGCGGTGGACTGATCGTCGGAAAATCGGGGCGCGGGGGCAGACATGCGCGCACACCTAACCCCGCGCGCCCCGACCTGCCAGTGCAGCATCGGCGCGCGCGGGTTCCCCGCGCGCACGCCTTTCCTCTCGGCTCTGCCCCTGCGGGGCGCCGCCTCGGGGGATGAGTATTTGGACAAGGGTGAAGCACACGCGCCTTCATCCTTGCCCAAATACCTCCCGCCGGAGGCCCGCGCCGACCTGCAAGGGCGGCGCAAACAAAAGGTGTGCGGCCCGGTACGGGCCGCGCCGCTGGATCAGGGGACGCGGGCAATCAGGCTCAGGACCGATGGGCCCATCGCCTCCACGATCACCGCCACACCCGCGGCCGAGGGGTGGATGCCGTCGGGCTGCATCAGCGTGGCCATCGCCGCGTCCCGGTCGGGCAGGGCGGTCAGCGGTGTCAGGAACCCCTCGAACAGAGCCGCGCCGTGTTCCTGCGCAAGTTCGGGGTACATCGCGTCGAAGGCCGCCTTGTACTCGGGCCCGTAGTTCCCCGGCGCCTGCATCCCCACCAGAAGCACGGGCAGCCCCCGTTCCCCCGCCGCCTGCAGGATGCCGTCGAGGTTCGCGCGGCTGACTGCAGGGTCGATGCCGCGGAGCAGGTCGTTGCCCCCCAGCGCCACGATCAGCGCGTCCACGTCATCGGTCAGGGTCCAGCCCACGCGCGACAGCCCGCCCTGCGTGGTGTCCCCCGACACGCCTGCGTTCAGCACCCGGACGTCCGCCCCCTGCGCCACCAACCACCGTTCCAGCTGTGGCACGAAGCCGTCGGCCTCGGGCAGGCCATAGCCTTGCGTCAGGCTGTCCCCCAGCGCCGCCACCGTCACAGGCTCCGCCATCGCTGGCGCAATCGTGACCAGAACGCCCACGCACAGGTTGCGCGCGGCCCGGATCGCGCCATATCCCGCCTGCACCACGGCTGAACGGATGGACAGGATGGCGGACGACACGGTGATCCGGCTGACAGACGCGCGGCTGGCGCTTGATGGCAACGCGGGCCGGGTGGACATCCTCAAGGGGATCGATCTGTCGATCGCGCGGGGCGAGACGGTGGGGCTGATCGGGCCGTCGGGGTCGGGCAAGTCGTCGCTCCTCATGCTTCTGGGCGGGCTCGAACGCGCCACCGCGGGCCGGGTCGAGGTGCTGGGCCAGGACCTGGGACCGATGGGCGAGGACGCGCTCGCACGCTTCCGCCGGGCGCATATGGGGGTGGTGTTCCAGTCCTTCCACCTGATTCCGACCATGACCGCCCTGGAAAACGTCGCGGTGCCGCTGGAACTGGCGGGGGCTGCCGATGCCTTTGACCGCGCGCAGGCGGAACTGGCGGCTGTGGGTCTGGCCGCCCGCACGCATCATTATCCGGCGCAGATGTCGGGTGGCGAGCAGCAGCGCGTGGCGCTGGCGCGCGCTGCCGTCACCCGCCCGCAGATCCTGCTGGCGGATGAACCCACCGGCAATCTGGATGGCGTGAACGGCGAGGCGATCATGGGCCTTCTGTTCGGTCTTCGCGACCGGCATGGGGCGACGCTGGTGCTGGTGACGCACGCCCCCGAACTCGCCGCGCGCTGCGACCGCGTGGTGCGGCTGCGCGACGGCCGGATCGAAGATGAGGCGCTGCGGCGCGCCGCAGAATGAGTGTTGCCTGGACCATTGCCCGGCGGGAACTCCGCGGCGGCTTGCGCGGGTTCCGGGTGTTCCTCGCCTGCCTGACGCTAGGCGTGGCCGCCATCGCCGCCGTCGGCAGCGTGCGCGACGGGATCGAGGCAGGCGTGCAGCGCGAAGGGGCGGCGCTTCTGGGCGGCGATGCCGAGATCGAACTGACTTACCGCTTCGCGGAACCCGCCGAGCGTGCGGCGATGGAGGCCGTCGCGACGGTGGTCAGCGAGACGGTGGATTTCCGGTCGATGGCGACCGCGCCCGGTCCGGACGGTGAGACGGAACGCGGCCTGACGCAGGTGCGCGGCGTGGACGGGGCCTATCCGATCTACGGGGACGTGGTCCTCGACCCGCCGATCCCGATGGCTCAGGCGCTGGCGGGGCAGGGCGGTCTGCCCGGTGGCGTGATGGAGAGGGTCCTGATGGACCGCCTTGGCATCGAGGTCGGTGACACTTTCCGCCTTGGCACGCAGGATTTCGTGGCCATGGCCGCGCTGACCCGCGAACCGGACAGTCAGGCGGCGGGCTTCGGCCTTGGGCCGCGCACCATCGTGTCACTGGACGGGCTGCAGGGGTCAGGCTTGCTCGCGCCCGGGACCCTGTTCGAGACGCAGTACCGCCTGCGCCTGCCCGAGGGCACAGACCTTGATGCGGCCCGCGTCGAGTTGCGCGGCGCCTTCGGCGAGGCCGGGTTCCGCTGGCGCGATCGCAGGAATGGCGCCCCTGGCGTGCAGGAATTCGTGGACCGGCTGGGGTCGTTCCTGGTGCTAGTCGGCCTTGCGGGGCTGGCTGTGGGCGGCGTCGGCATATCCGCCGCCGTCCGCGCCTATCTGGCGGAAAAGACCGAGGTCATCGCCACGCTGAAAACGCTGGGGGCCGAGACGCGGACGATCTTTGCGGCCTATTTCTGGCAGATCGCCGTGCTGGCGGGGGCGGGGATCGCGGCGGGGCTGGCGCTGGGCGCGCTGGTGCCGCTGGGGCTCGCCCCGGTGATCGAGGCGCACCTGCCGATCCCGGCCGAGATCGGGGTGCAGCCGCTCGCGCTCGCCGAAGCCGCTCTGTACGGTGTGCTGGCGGCGGGGGTGTTCACCCTGTGGCCGCTGGCCCGGACCGAGGACGTGCGCGCCGCCGCCCTGTTCCGCGACATGGGCGGGGGCGGCGGCTGGCCGCGGCCCCTGTGGATCGCGGTCACAGGCGGGCTGTTCGCCGTGCTGGTGGGCGCGGCGGCCGTGCTGTCGGGCCTGTGGGAACTGACGCTGTGGTCGTTTGCGGGGGGCTCGGCGGCCTTTATCACGCTGGTGGGCGTGGGCTGGCTGGTACGGCGGGGTGCGGCGTGGGCCGCGCGCTTGCGGCTGGCGCGGGGCCGCACGCCCCTGCGGCTGGCGCTGGGGTCGGTGGGTGGGCCGGGGGCCGAGACGGGCAGCGTGATCCTGTCGCTGGGCCTGGGCCTGACCGTGCTGGCCGCCGTCGGCCAGATCGACGCGAACCTGCGCGGCGCCATCGCCCGCGACCTGCCCGAGGTCGCACCGAGCTTCTTCGTGGTCGATATCCAGAACGACCAGCTTGAGGGCTTTCGCGAGCGGCTGGATGCCGACCCGTTGGTGACCAAGGTCCAGAGCGCCCCCATGCTGCGCGGGATCATCACCCGCATCAACGGGCGCCCGGCGGCCGAGGTCGCGGGCGACCACTGGGTGATCCGCGGCGACCGCGGCGTAACCTATTCGGACGCGCCGCCCCCCGACACCCGCGTGACGCAAGGCGCGTGGTGGCCCGCGGACTACGTTGGCCCGCCGCAGATCAGCTTTGCCGAGGAAGAGGCGCTGGAAATCGGGCTCAAGCTTGGCGACCGGCTGACCGTCAACATCCTGGGCCGCGATATCGAGGCCGCGGTGACGAGCTTCCGCGTGGTGGATTTCTCGACCGCCGGGATCGGCTTCGTCATGGCGATGAACCCCTCCGCGCTGGCGGGGGCGCCGCACACCCACATCGCGACGATCTATTCCGACCCCGCGGGGGACGCGGCGCTGCTGCGCGACCTGGGCGACTCCTATCCCAACATCACGCTGATCCGCGTCAAGGACGCGATCGACCGGGTGACCGAGGTACTGGGTGCAATCGCCGCGGCCACCACCTATGGTGCGCTGGCGACGCTGCTGACCGGGTTCATCGTGCTGATCGGCGCGGCGGCGGCGGGGGTGCGGGCGCGCACCTATGAGACGGCGGTGCTCAAGACGCTCGGCGCCACGCGGGGCACGATCCTGACCAGTTTCGCGCTACGGTCGGGAATGATGGGCCTTGCCGCAGGGGCGGTCGCGATCCTGGCGGGCGGGCTTGCGGGCTGGGGGGTGTCGTACTTCGTCATGGACACCGAGTTCCGCTTCGACCCTGCTAACGTGCTGGCCATCGTCGCGGGCGGTGTCGCGGCGTCGATGCTGGCGGGGCTCGCCTTCGCGCTGGGGCCGCTGAATGCTCGCCCTGCCCGGGTGCTTCGTGGGCGCGAGTAGCCTGCCGGATCAGTCGCCCAGCCGCTGCAGGGTGACATGGCCGATGGCGGGCGCGATCCACTGGCGCGACTGGCGCATGGTGCCGCCCGCGTCGCGCCAGTAGTCGTTGCGCACCTCGGGCAAACCGGCGGCGCGGCAGGTCTCGACCGCATGGCGCGCGGGCAACGACTGGCCGCCGATGTCGATTGCCGTGACACCCTGATCCGCAAGCCGACAGTCGAACCGCGTCGCCATGATCCGGTTCTCGCCATCTAGGTGGCGAAGCGTGCGCGCATAGGCTCCCGCGGGCCAGGCGTCCAGCACGGGGGCCGTCTCGGCCGTGTACAGGTCCGCGCCAAGTCCGCGTGTGGCGAACAGCACGCCCCGGTCAAGGGTCAGGCCGATGCCGTCGGCCGACCGCCAGGTCTCGTGCCCGCCGTTCGTCCCGATCACGCTGAGGGTGCCTGCCGCCTTCGTCACCTCGACCAGCGCCGCCAGGACGGGTCCCTCGGGGACCGCACCGGCCGTCAGGGTGGCCCCCGGCCGCGCGCAGGCCGTCGCAAGCACCACGACGGCCACCAGTCCCAACGGCGCCCTGCCAAGGCCCCTCATCGCCAGAACCGCGCCCAGTCGCGGTCGATCCGGGCCGTGTCGGCCGCGCTGACACTGTCGAACAGCCGTCCCGACAGGTTCAGGCGTTGACCCGCATCGGTCAGCCGCCCGCCAAAGCCAAGGTCGGTGCTGGCCCGGGTGGCGTTGCCGCGGAACCAGGCCGAGGGGATCGTCACGGTCACACCCCGGTCGAACCCGCCCGGCACATCGTCGGCATCGGTTGCCGTGGCATAGATGCCGACCCGCCAGCCGTTGGCAAAGGTCCGGTCGAGCGCCGCCGTCGCGCCCCAGTCGCCGGCCAGATAGCGGCCTGCGTCGATCCGGCCGGTCACACCATCGCCGAAGTCCCAGTATGCCGACAGATGTCCCATCACCGTCTCGTAGTCGCCCAGGTCAAAGGCCGTGCCCGGGGCGCGCTGGATCACCTGCGCCAGTTCCACCCCCAGCGCCAGCCGACTGCCGTCGGGCTTCCACAGCGCCTCGCCCGTGACACCTGCGAACATGGGCTCCAGCAGGCCCGCCTGCGCGCGGGCATAGACGGTCGGCGACAGCCGCCCCCGCCACTCGCCCGTCAGCCGATCCAGGCTCGGGTTGCCCTCGTCATACAGCACGGCATCCGTGCGCACCCGCGGCAGCGAGGATGCGGGTGGCGTGCCGCCGTCCAGCGTGCCCGCGATCCGTGCGGTCACCGCCCCGCCGAAGGACAGGCCGGGCGCAGGCTGCCAGTCACCCGACAGGCGCAGGCCCACCTCGCCCCGGCCCGCATCCGTGCCCTGGAACACGCGGGCGCGCAGGTAGGGCGCGAAGGACCAGGCAAAGCGCGGGTAGGTGCCGTCGGGGATCACCCCGCGACCCATCGGGGCCGGACCCAGCGTCGACCGCGCGCGCAACTGCTCCGCCGCGTCGGGGGCGGTTTCCAGCAGTTCCAGGTCGCGGCGCCCGAGGGTCAGCGACGACACGGGCAGCCCGTTCTCGACCGCGACCAGCGTCAGCGTCTCGACCTCGGGCGGCAGGCCGCGGGTCAGGGTGCGTGCCGCGCGGCCCAGCGCCTGTGGCCAGGCCTCGTGCCGCAGGTTCGACAGGCGCAGTTCGGCGCGGGTGCCCTGGATCTCGAACGCCTCCAGCCGCAGGCCTTCGGCCGCCAGGACGCGGGCCAGCGGCCCCGACAGCGACGCGGTGGTGCCGGGCTCGTGGGTGTCGATCCCCCGCGGCAGCACCGGGGGGGGCGCGCCGATCCGGGGACCAAGGGCCGCGCTGCGCTTGGGATCGACGTCGAGGGTCAGGGTGAACCCGAACTCCTGCCCGCCCAGCGTATAGGCGCCCAGCCGGACGCCGTCGGACACCAGATAGGACAGGCCCGCGTTCCAGGGCGCAGGCTCGTCGATCAGGCCCGCTGCCACCTCGGCCTCATAGCGGTCGGCCGAGTATTCCCAGGCGAAGGTCAGGCGGTCGGTGGCGGCCCAGGTGATCCCGGCAAAGGCTGCGGTCGGCCCGGAAAACCAGGCCTCGGGGCCGCCCTGCTCGCGGTCGGACAGGGCGGGCCGGGTGCCGCCGCCCAGCGATCCGGCCTGGCCGAAGCGGCCCCAGCCGATCCCCGCGCTGACCGACAGGCCATGCGGCAGCGCCTGTGTCGCCACCAGATATTCACCGGACGACAGCCCGGTGCCCAGGATATCGTGGAACCCCAGCGTGACGGTCGGCCAGCCCGCCGCGCCGTCGAGCATCGTCAGCCGCAGGTCGAAGGCCGCATCCGCCCAGTCCTCGTCCCCGGGCAACAGTCCTTCGGCCCGGGTATAGCGGAACCCCCCGGCAATGCGCGGTCCGGCCTGGAAACCGAACGCCGTGCGCGACATGGGCCCGAGTGCGGCAAAGGCCGCGCTGATCCGGCCGTCGGGCATCGGGGTCGCGATCGGCATGTCGACCATGCCGGGGACCCCCCAGGTGCCGATGGGCGGCGCCGTGCCCGGTGACCCGTCTGCCTGGGCGAGGGCGACTTCACCCGCACAGAACGCTGCCGCCGCAAGGACGCCCCGCACAACCCGGTGTCTCGGGCAAGCCCCGTCGACCGGGCCCGTTCGCCTGATCTTGCGCAAAGCTGCTGAACCGGGTCCGGCCACTTGTCCCTCGACATGCTTTGCGCAGTTCCAGCATGTGCGCCCGCGCTTGTCCATCGGCCGAGGTGTCGTCGTGCGCCCTTCCGTGTGCCTTGTGCCCATCTTGCGCGCGGGCCGGTCAGGCCCACCAGGGTGTCGGTCGGTCGGACCCCGGGCCGGTCAGCGCCCCACGGCCGCCGGGCCTGGCGCATGCGGCCGAACCGGCACGGTTGTCCAGGCAAGTGGGGCAGCCGCCTTGGGCGCCTTGCCGATGATCGTCCGCACGACCGCGTCCGAGGGAAACGCCTGTCCCTCCGGCCCGGCCAATGGACCGGGAAGCCTGCCCGGACTCCGATCTGCGCCCCAATCTGCGCCTCGGCCTGCGCCCGTCCGCCGGCCGCACGCGTCCACCGGGCCCGCATCGGGACGCGCTAGCGCCATGCGCGCCACCGCGACAAGCGTCCTGGCCAGGATCCACAGGTCCAGCGCAACCGACCGTCTGCGCGCGTGCATCCGGTCAAGCCGCAGCTTCAGCGGCAGGATCCGGCCGGCATAGACCGCTTCGGTCTCCTCGACCGTGCGGGCCCTGGCAAGGCGCTGCCCCTCGATCCCGTGCAGACGCAGGGTCGCAAGTCCCGTCAGGCCCGGAGGAGCCTGCAACAGGGCCGCATAGGCCGACGGCTGAAGCGCCACATGTGCAGGCAGCGGAGGGCGGACGCCCACCAGGGCCATCTCGCCGCGCAGGACGCTCCACAGTTGCGGCAGCTCGTCGATCCGGGTGCGACGCAGGAACGGCCCCGTGCAAGTCTGGCGTGCGGCAAGGTGCCCGCCGCTGGCCCGGTCCGGCGCGGTCGGGTCCGGCCGAAGCGTGCGCAGCTTCCACAGGGCGAAGGGAACCCCGCCGCGGCCCACGCGCGTGCTGCGGTGGAAGATCGGCCGGCCGTCGAGGGTCCAGACCGCCAGCACCGCGCACAGGACCAAAGGCAGCGCCAGAAGTCCCATCGCCGTACCAAGCGCAAGATCCATGGCGCGGCGCACCCGTTCCCCGCGTGCCCGTTCCCCGCGCGCCCGTTCCCGGTGCGGGGTCCCGCTCGGGTGCCGGGGCGGACGGATGCGGCGGCGGACTGTTGCTGGCATCGGGCTGTCCTCGCGCGGGAAGGATCGCCCGCAGGCTTGGCATTTCATGATTAACACCCCGCAAACGCAGGATATTCCGACGCGGACAGCCCCGTTTGGAGCGGAGAAACGCCAGTCCGAGGCCCCATTTCTGACCGAATCGCGTGGTCCCTTGAAGGCTCGTGAGGTGTGGGGGCATTTCGCGTGAAAGGGAGACGACCGATGCGCAACGCACTGGTCGCCGTGCTGCTGACGATCTTGACGGCCGTTCCGGCGGTGGCCTGCCAGCCTGCCCGTGTGGCGGGTGCACAGACCACGATCGACCCGCGGGC
Organism: Rhodobacteraceae bacterium UBA996; assembly: GCA_002291955.1. Lineage (GTDB taxonomy): Bacteria > Pseudomonadota > Alphaproteobacteria > Rhodobacterales > Rhodobacteraceae > UBA996. The sequence goes on from DBBA01000171.1 coordinate 10,944, forward strand.
GATCGATCAGGCGCTGTTCGACGCCGCGGTCACGGCCGAGACAAATGCGCACCGCTGCCGCGCGGGGCTTTCGGGCCTCGACGTCGAATCGCGCCTGCGCCGTGCCGCCGCAAATCACAGCGACTGGATGGCGCGCACCGGACAACTGACCCATGTCTCGACCGTACGCGGGCAACGCACGGTTCCCGAGCGCATCCAGTCCTCGAACGTCCGCCTGTCCGGTGGCGCCGAGAACATCGGCTATGTGCCGCGCATGGACTTCCCCGAACCGCGCTTCCGGATCGTGGACGGGTCCCGCTGCGAATTCCGCAGCAATGCCGGGGCACCTGTCGCGCCGCACACCTATGCCAGCCTTGCGCGCAAGATCGTGGACGAGTGGATGGCCTCGGCGTCGCACCGGCGGAACATCCTGAACGGAAACATGACCCGCGTGTCACACGCTGTGGCCTTTGACGGCCAGTCGCCGCACTGCGGCCGGTACTACATCACACAACACTTCGTGCAATAATCCGCCTGTCCCCCAACATGGCCGTCGCGCGACTCGTCGTGATGGCTTAACCTTTGCCTGCGGGCGCGGCGCCCGGGTGTTGGGGGATATCACATGAAGGTCAGGGTTCTGGCAGCCGTTCTGTGCTGCGCGCTGTCCATGTCGCCTGCTGCGGCGGGCGGTCTGGCGCAGTCGGAAGTCAAGTCGGATGCGTTTGCCGTGCAACAGGCGGCACCGGCGGCCGGTGCGCTGGGTGGAACCGGGACGCTGGCGCTGATCGCGGCCCTGGTGCTGGTCGCGGCGGTGGCTGGTGGCGGTGGCGGCGGCGGTGGCGGTGACGCCGTGCAGCCCGCCCCGGCGGCACCCGCCCCGGCCCCGGCGCCGCTGAAGTAGCACGGCGTCCCGTATCGGAGTGGTCCTGCGGTTCCCGTATCCGTGTCGCAACAATTGCCAGGATCGTGCGACCGAATGGATGGGCGGCCTTGTCAGCCCTTTACCGCGTGATTCGCATCGCTTACCCGTTCGGACGGGATGCGTGGCATGACAGCAGGAGACATGCGATGAGAATGCGGGCGTGTGCGGGGGTTGCTCTGGCGCTCTCGATTGCGGCGGGAAGCGTGCAGGCCGGTGGCCTTGCCGCGCCCGAGGTGGAATCCGAGGTTTTCGGGGTCGAGCAGCCTGCGGTGGCCGCCGGTGCCCTGGGCGGTACGGGGACGCTTGCCGTCATCGCGGCGCTTGTGCTGATCGCGGCCGTTGCGGGCGGCGGTGGCGGTGATGGCGGAAACGATCAGCCCCCGCCGCCTCCGCCGCCGCTCAACTGATCGCGGGATCCCCGGGCCTGTCCTGAACCAGGTGCAGGCTGTCGGACAGCCAGGGCACCTCGGACCGCGCCGGTCCGAGGACCCCGATCTGCAGCAGCCGGCGAAAGGTCGCGGCCAGGTCACCGGCCTCGCGCATCAGCCGCCGGTCGGCGCAGAACAGCGAGATGCAGCGCGCTTCGGCGGGCGGCGGCAAGGGCACGAGCCGGGGGCCCCATCCCTGTTGACGGGCCCCGAGCGCCGAAAGGGCCGTGGTCACGGCCCACCCGGCGCCTGCCGCAACCATCGCCAGCAGGGCCGCGTTCGACGACAGTTCGAACCGTCGGGTCGGGGCAAGGCCGCGCCTGGCCAGGATCGCTTCGATGGTCCGACCCAGCATCTGCGCGCGATCGTAGCGCAGCAAGGGCAAGGCGCCGAGGGCCGCGAACGGATCCGGCCCGTCGATGTCCAGCCCCGCGGGCAGGGCCAGCACGAACGGATCGCGCAGGATCGGATGCTCGACAAGGTCGGGCAAGCCCCCGTCGGGCGAGGTCAGGATGCCGATGTCCAGCCGACCGTCGCCAAGCATCGTGGCCAGATCATGGCTCAGGCCCGTCGCCAGCCGGAACCCGCACCCCTGCAACCGGCGCGACAGGCCCGCGACGAATTGCGGTGTCAGGTCGGCGTCGAAGTCATCGATGATCCCCAGCCGCAATTCGGTGATCCGCGACAGGTCGATGGTGCCGGCCTCGGTCTCGGCATGACGAATCTGGGCAAGGGCCGGGTCGATGCGCGTCAGGAACTGCCGCCCGGCGGCGGTCAGTTGCATGGGCCGCCGGGTATGGTCCAGAAGCGGCTGGCCGACCGCGTCCTCGAGGTTCTTCAGATGCTGCGATACCGCGGCAAGGCTCAGGCCAGCCGCACGCGCGGTCTGGGCCACCGACCCGCTGCGTGCGGCAATGGCGAACAGCTCGAGCCCCCGCAGGGTGATGCCTTTGGAAATCATGAACCTGTCCCGGCGTTGTGCTGTCCTGGCTTCAGTCAAGCTGAAACCGGGCGGGCCGCTGGTCAAGTCCTCGGGTCAGGCCGCGTGGTCTGCCGGGATGGCACGTTACCGTCCGACACCTGCATAGGCGGCGAACCCGGCGGACAGGGCATCCGCGCGCACATAGACGTTGCGCAGGTCGGCCAGCACGCGGTTGCCGCCGTTGCCCGCCAGTCGCCGCAGGTCGAGCGCGCGGAACTCGTTCCACTCGGTCAGGATCACCACGGCGTCGGCACCGTCGGCCGCCGCATAGGGGTCCGTCTCCCATGTCACGCCGGGCAGCATCGCCTCGCCCTCGCGCCGGCCCTGCGGATCGACGACGCGCACCCGCGCGCCCCCGCCCACGAGCGCCGGCACGATGGTCAGCGACGGCGCCTCGCGCATGTCGTCGGTGTTGGGCTTGAACGTCACGCCCAGCACCGCGACCGTCTTGCCGTTCACCGACCCGCCGCACAGGTCCATGACCTTGTCGATCATCCGGCGCTTCATCGCCTCGTTCACCTCGATCACCGTCTCGGTGATCCGCATGGGCACGGCATGGTCCTGCCCGATGCGGGCCAGTGCGCGGGTATCCTTGGGGAAGCACGACCCGCCATAGCCGGGCCCCGCGTGCAGGAACTTGTTGCCGATCCGGCCGTCCAGCCCGATGCCCTTGGCTACCTGCTTCACATCCGCGCCGACCTTCTCGCACAGCAGTGCGATCTCGTTGATGAAGGTGATCTTGGCAGCGAGGAACGCATTCGCCGCGTACTTGATCATCTCGGCGGATTCCAGGTCGGTCGTGACGATGGGAAAGTCACGCAGGAACAGCGGGCGGTAGATGTCGGCCATCACCTGCGCCGCATGGTCGCTTTCCACGCCGACCACCACCCGGTCGGGGCGCATGAAGTCGTCGATCGCGGCCCCTTCGCGCAGGAACTCGGGGTTGGATGCGACATCGAACGACGCCCCCGGGTTTGCCGCGGCCACGCGCGCGGCCACCTCGCGGTTGGTGCCAACCGGCACGGTCGATTTCGTGACGATCACGGCATAGCCGGTCAGGGCGCGGGCGATCTCCTCGGCCGCGGCATAGACATAGGTCAGGTCGGCATGGCCGTCCCCGCGCCGCGTGGGCGTGCCGACGGCGATGAACACCGCCTCCGCCCCGGCCACGGCCGCGGCAAGGTCCAGCGTGAAGGACAGCCGCCCGGCCGCCACGTTGCGCGCCATCAGCGTGTCGAGGCCGGGCTCGTAGATCGGCACCTCGCCCCGGGTCAGCTTGTCGATCTTGGCGGGGTCCTTGTCCACGCAGACAACGTCATGTCCGAAGTCCGAAAAGCAGACCCCCGAAACAAGCCCGACATAGCCGGTGCCGATCATCGCGATCTTCACGGGAAACCCCCTGTCATCGTGCCAAGTCCGCTGCGGGCATTGGCCGGGCAATCGGGCATAGTCAAGGCGATGCGCGGCGGACTCACCCGATGATGCACGGGTCCGCGCATGGCAGCGCAAGGTTGCACCACCCCCGACCGGTCTGGTTAGATCGCCGCGCGAGGCAGGAGATTTCGGCGGACGCGCATGGCATTGACCCGGCGGGCACTACTGGTGGGCGGAGTTCTGTCGGGCGTCGCAGCCCCCGCGATTGCCCGTGCCCCGGACCGGTCGCTTGTCCCCCCGCCGCGGCCCGGGGGCGGCGGCGACGCTGCCGCAGGGGCCACCCCGCCCGCCACGTCCGCGACGCGGGTCACCGGTCCCCAGGTGCGCAGCATCGACGATCTGCTGGCCGAAGCGCGCCTGGGCGGCCAGGTCACCTTTGCCGTGGCCGACGCGCGCTCGGGCCTTGGGCTGGAAGCCCGGGGCCGGGACGACCCGATGCCACCGGCCAGCACCGCCAAGGCGATCACGGCGGCCTACGCGCTTGACCGTCTGGGCCCCGACCACCGCTTCCACACCCGGCTGGTCGCCACCGGCCCGGTCACGGGCGGGCGGCTTGATGGGGATCTGGTCCTGATGGGCGGGGGGGATCCGACGCTCGACACCGACGGGCTCAACACGCTCGCGCGCGACCTTGCCGCCGCGGGTGTCCGCGAGGTGTCGGGACGTTTCCTGTGGCACGACCGGTCCCTTCCCGCCGTCCGCGCCATCGACCCCGACCAGCCCGACCATGTGGGCTACAACCCCGCCATCGCCGGGCTCAACCTGAACTACAACCGGGTGCATTTCGAATGGGCACGCGGGCAGGGTGGGTATCGCGTGGGCATGGACGCCCGGTCCGACACGCTGCGCCCCGAGGTGCGGCTGGCCAGCGTACGCGTGGTGGACCGCACGAGCCCCGTCTTCACCTACGAGAACGGCGGCGGCACCGAACGCTGGACGGTCGCGGCCCGTGCCCTGGGCGAACGCGGGTCGCGCTGGCTGCCGACGCGGCTGCCGGGCGCCTACACGGCCGAGGTCTTTGCCTGGCTGGCCGCACGGGCGGGCTGTTCCCTGCCGACGCCGGAACCCGCCACCGGCCGGATCGAAGGGCGCACCATCGCCGAACGTCCCAGCGGTGCCCTGACCGCGATGGCGCGCGACATGCTGGCATGGTCGACCAACCTGACGGCCGAGGCGCTGGGCCTGTCGGTGGCGATGGCAAGCGGGGCCGCGCCTGCCCGGCTGGCCGAATCTGCCGCGCTGATGAACCGCTGGCTGGCCGCGCGCGCGCCCGGCACACGGCCCGCCTTCGTGGATCATTCCGGCCTTTCGCCCGCCTCGCGCATCACCGCCTCGGACATGGTCGCGGCGCTGGTGGCGCTGGGGCCCGACAGTGCAATGGCGGGTCTCCTCAAGGACTTTGCCATGCGCGACGAAGGCGTGCCCCATTCCGTTTCGGTGCGGGCCAAGACGGGCACGCTGAACTTCGTGTCGGCGCTGGCCGGGTTCGCCCGGACCCGCAATGGCACCGAACTGGCCTTTGCGATCTTCACCGGCGATCTGGACCGGCGCCGTGGCGTGGCGTCCGATGACGCCGAACGCCCCTCGGGCGGGCGCGAATGGACCGGCCGCGCCCGCAGCCTGCAGCGCGCCCTGATCGACCGCTGGGCCAAGCTGTACGGCGCGGCCTGACGTGCTGCTGCTGCCCCGGGCGCGGCTGGTCGTCCTTCTGACCCCCAAGACCGGCAGCCAGTCCCTGGCCGGGGCGCTTGCCGCCCACGCCCTGCCGTCCCCATCCGGGACAAGGGGCCGCCACATCGGCGCGGCCGAGTTCGCACGCCACCATGCCGCCTGGGCCGAGGCCGAGCTTGGCGCCACCCCGCGCACCCTCGCCGTGATGCGCGCGCCCCTCGACCGGCTGGGCAGCTGGTATCGCTACCGACGCCGCGCGGGACTGGCCGACCCGGCCAGGGCGACCGCCGGACTGTCCTTTTCCGATTTCGTTGCAGCGACAATCGCCCCCGATCCGCCCGAATTTGCACGGATCGGTCAACAGGACCGGTTCCTTGGTCTTGCAGGGCAGGGCCCCCCGACCGACCTGATCGCCGACTACGCCCAGCTCGACCGGCTCGCGGCGTTCCTTGCGGATGCGCTGGGCGCCCCGGTCCGCCTGCCGCGCCGCAACGTCTCGCCGGGCGACCCGCCCGACCTTGCCCTGCCGGACGACCTGCTGGCCCGGGTACGCGCCGCACGGGCGGGCGAGTTCGCCCTGTACGACCGGGTCGCAGCGGCCGGTATCCTGGACACGGGCCCGCTCAGCAGTTCGGGACGTTGACGGCCAGGCCACCCAGCGCGGTTTCCTTGTACTTGTGGCTCATGTCGGCGCCGGTCTGGCGCATTGTCTCGATCGCGGCATCCAGCGGCACCAGATGCGTGCCGTCTCCCCGCAGGGACAGGGACGCCGCCGACACCGCCTTGATCGTGCCCAGGCCGTTGCGCTCGATGCAGGGCACCTGCACCAGACCCCGCACCGGATCGCAGGTCATGCCCAGGTGGTGCTCCAGCGCGATCTCGGCCGCGTTCTCGACCTGCATCGGCGTGCCGCCCAGCACCTCGGCCAGCCCCGCGGCGGCCATGGCGGCGGCCGACCCCACCTCGGCCTGGCAGCCGCACTCGGCTCCGCTGATCGAGGCATTCGTCTTGATGATCCCGCCGATGGCGGCGGCGGTCAGCAGGAAATCCCCCACGCGCGCCGGGGATGCCCCCGGCACATGGTCCAGCCAGTAGCGGATCACCGCCGGGATCACCCCCGCCGCGCCGTTCGTGGGCGCCGTCACCACCTGCCCGCCCGCCGCGTTCTCCTCGTTCACCGCCATGGCATAGACGCTCATCCAGTCGTTGATCGTGTGCGGCGCGGTCAGGTTCAGCCCGCGCTCGGCGATCAGATGCGCGTGGATGCCGCGGGCCCGCCGCTTCACCCCCAGACCCCCGGGCAGGATCCCCTCGCCCACAAGTCCCCGGTCGATGCAGGCGGTCATCACCGCCCAGATCCGCGCAAGCCCCGCGTCCAGGTCCGCCTTCGTCATCCGCGTCAGCTCGTTCGCGCGCTTCATCGCCGACACCGACAGCCCCGACGCGCGCGACATCTCCAGCATCTCGGCCGCGCTGCGGAACGGGTAGGGGACCGGCGCGCCGCTGCCCGGCTTGTCCTTCTCCTGCAATTCCGTGGCCGTCACCACGAAACCCCCGCCGATCGAGTAGTAGGTTTCCGACAGAAGCACATCGCCTTCGGCATCCACCGCCCGCAGGATCATCCCGTTCGCGTGGCCGGGCAGGGGCGGCCCATAGTCGAACACCAGATCCCGGTCGGGCACAAAGACAAGCGCGGGCAATCCGGGGGGCGCGACGCGCCCCGTCGCCCGGACCCCGGCCAGCGCCGCCTCGGCCGCGCCTGCGTCATAGGCATCGGGACGGAACCCGGCCAGCCCCAGGATCACGGCGCGGTCGGTCGCGTGTCCCTGCCCGGTGAACGCCAGCGACCCGTGCAGCGACGCGCGAAGCCCGACCGGATGGAACGGCGAGGCGCGCAGGCGGTCCAGGAACCGCGCGGCGGCCACCATCGGCCCCATCGTGTGGCTGGACGACGGGCCGATGCCCACCTTGAACACGTCAAGGACCGACAGGAACATGGGCTGCACCTCCCTTCCCGCCCCCTCTTAGCCGCCCGGTGGCCGGGGGTCACCGCCTCTGCCTTCATCCTGTCGAAAATATCC
>DBBA01000039.1 GCA_002291955.1 Rhodobacteraceae bacterium UBA996
GCCATGTCGATGCTGTCGAAGCGGCCCGTGATCTCCTCGCGCGTGGTCCGCGCCGTGATGACCTCGCCCAGGCGTGCCGCGCGTTCCAGCCACATGGCGCGGATTTCCTCGAACCCCAGCCGGTCCAAGACGCGCTCCTGCGTGGCATAGCAGTCGGCCAGATACCCCAGCACCTCCAAGGGCGGCGGGGCCACGCCCGCTTCGGCATACAGGCTGACGGGCGGAAAGGCCGCGTTCTGCACGCCTTCGGGCAGGTGGCGCAGGTTCACCCCGAACCCGACCACCAGCCAGTCCACATAGCCCCCGGCGCTGGACGTCTCGAGAAGGATGCCCGCCACCTTGCCCCCGTTCAGCAGCACATCATTCGGCCACTTCAAGGACAGCGCATCGCGGTCGCAGTACATCGCCAGCGTCTGGTAGAGCGCATTGGCCGCCAGGAAACTGCGCAACGCCGCCCAGGCCGGATGCGCGCCCGGCCGGATCGCCAGCGAGACGGTCAGGTTCCCCTCGGGCGCACTCCACGCCGCCCCGCGCCGCCCCCGCCCCGTCGTCTGGCGGTGCGCGAACACCCAGGTCGGCCGGGCGAAGTTGTGGCACAGCCGCATCGCCTCGGCATTGGTGCTGCCGACCTGGTCCAGCACCACGCAGTCGTACCCCTCGGGCCAGGGCCCGTCTGGCGGCAGCCCCTTGGGACGCTCAGTTGACAAGCGCCGCCGCCGCCGCCGCCGCCACCCCTTCGATCCCGAAGAGGTTGACGACACCCAGCACCATCACCGCGGCGGACGCCATCAAGGCGCCCCACAGGACCGGGGGCATCCCGCCATCGATCCCCTCGCGATCCTCGCCGAAGTACATGAAGAACACGATCCGCAGGTAATAGTAGGCGCCGATCACGCTGGCGATCACGCCGGCCACGGCCAGCCAGGCCAGCCCCGCGTCATAGGCCGCGCGCAGGACGTAGAACTTGCCGAAGAACCCCACCAGGGGCGGCACGCCCGCCAGGCTGAACATCAGGACCAGCACCGCCAGCGCCTTGAGCGGCTCGCGCTTCGAATACATCTGCAAGGATCGGATGTCGGTCACCGGCTGGCCGTCCTTCTCCATCGCCAGGATGAAGGCGAACGTGCCCACGTTCATCGTCACGTAGATCGCCATGTAGATCAGCATCGCCTGCACGCCGAACGCCGTGCCCGCGGCCAGCCCCATCAGCGCGAACCCCATGTGCGCGATGGACGAATAGGCCATCAGCCGCTTGATGTTGCGCTGCCCGATGGCGGCAATCGCGCCGAGGAACATCGACGCCACCGACAGAAGCGCCACCACCTGCTGCCAGTCGCCGGTCGCCCCCCCGAACGCATCATGCATCACGCGGGCAAACAGCCCCATCGCCGCCACCTTGGGCGCGGTCGCGAAGAACGCCGTCACCGGCGTGGGCGACCCTTCGTAGACGTCCGGCGTCCACATGTGGAACGGCACCGCCGACACCTTGAAGGCAAACCCGGTGATCAGGAAGACAAGGCCGAACAGCAGGCCCAGCGGCAGGTCCTCGGTCGCCCGGACCGCCTCGATGATCCCGGCAAAGCTCGTCGTCCCGGCAAAGCCGTAGGTCAGCGAGGCCCCATACAGCAGCATCCCCGACGACAGCGCGCCCAGGATGAAGTACTTCAGCCCAGCCTCGGTGGACTTCGCACTGTCCCGCCGCAGGGATGCCACGACATACAGCGCCAGCGATTGCAGCTCCAACGCCATGTAGAGCGCAATCAGGTCGCCCGCCGACACCATCAGCATCATGCCGATGACGGCGAGCACCACCAGCACCGGATACTCGAACCGCAGGATGCCGCGGCGTTCCATGTAGCCTTCGGACATCAGCAGGACCGCCGCCGCCGACACCAGGATCATCACCTTGGCGAACCGGGCGAATGCGTCGTCCACCACCATCCCGTTGAAGGCGGTGCGCGACCCCGTGCCGGTGACCCCGATCCACAGGGCGAACGCCACGAACACCGCCGCGGTCGCCCACAGGACCAGGGGCGCCACCCGGTCCTTGCCGGTATAGACCCCGCCCAGCAGCGCCCCCATGGCGAAGATCGCCAGCAGAAGCTCGGGCAGGATCACGTTCAGATCGGCCGCGGTCATCCCCGCCTCCTCAGTTCTGCGCCAGTTGCGTGCCGTCCACGACCGGCAGCGCCGCCTTGTATTCGGTCACCAGCGCCGACACGCTCGGCCCGATGATGTCGGTCACAAGGCTCGGGTACACGCCCAGCAGGATCGTCATCACCACCAGCGGCGCGAAGATCGCCCGTTCCCGCGTCGTCATGTCGGTGATGGTGCGCAGCGACTCCTTGATCAGGTCGCCCAGCACCACACGGCGGTAGAGATAAAGCGCATAGGCCGCCGACAGGATCACCCCCGATGTCGCCACCACCGCGACCCAGGTGTTGGCCTGGAACATCCCCATCAGCGTCAGGAACTCACCCACGAAGCCGGACGTTCCCGGCAGGCCCACGTTCGCCATGGTGAACAGCATGAAGATCAGCGCATAGGCCGGCATCCGCACGACAAGCCCGCCATAGGCGTCGATCTCGCGCGTGTGCATCCGGTCGTAGATCACGCCCACGCACAGGAACAAGGCACCCGAGATGAAGCCGTGGCTGATCATCTGGAAGATCGCGCCGTCGATCCCCTGCTGGTTCGCGGCAAAGATCCCCGCCGTGACGTAGCCCATGTGCGCGACGGACGAATAGGCGATCAGCTTCTTCATGTCGGTCTGCGCCAGCGCGACAAGGCTGGTATAGACGATGGCGATCACCGACAGCCACAGCACGAAGGGCGCCATGATGTCGGACGCGACCGGGAACATCGGCAGGCTGAAGCGCAGGAAGCCATATCCCCCCATCTTCAGCAGGATCGCCGCCAGCACCACCGATCCCGCCGTCGGCGCCTGCACGTGCGCATCGGGCAGCCAGGTGTGCACCGGCCACATGGGCATCTTCACCGCGAAGGACGCAAAGAACGCGAGCCACAGCAGCGTCTGCACGCCGCCCGGGATCGTCACCCCCGCCACCACCAGCGTGTCCGACGCGAAGGTGTGGGTCAGCAGCACCGTGATGTCGGTCGTGCCCGCTTCCGCGAACATGGCGACCATCGCCACCAGCATCAGGACGGACCCGAGGAACGTGTACAGGAAGAACTTGAACGCCGCATAGATGCGCGCCTGCCCACCCCAGATGCCGATGATCAGGAACATCGGGATCAGCCCGGCCTCGAAGAACAGGTAGAACAGCACGAGGTCCAGCGCCATGAAGACGCCCAGCATCAGCGTCTCCAGCACCAGGAACGCGATCATGTATTCCTTGACGCGGTGCGTGACCTCCCAGCAGGCGAGGATCGTCAGCGGCATCAGGAACGTCGTCAGCATCACGAACAGGATGCTGATGCCGTCCACGCCCATCTTGTACTGCAACCCCAGCAGCCATTCGCGCTGTTCGACCAGCTGGAACCCGGGGTCCGACGGGTCGAACTCGGCCAGGATGAACAGCGAGATCAAGAAGGTCGCGCTCGTGGCGATCAGCGCCAGCCACTTGGCATTCGCCTGCGCGGCGGCGTCATCCCCGCGCAGGAACAGCGCCAGGATGATCGCGGCGACCAGCGGCAGGAAGGTGACGACGGAAAGCAGGCTGTCCATGGGCTCAGTCCCCCCCGCCAAGGGTCATCCACGTGACAAGGACCGCGATCCCCAGCACCATGGCAAAGACATAGTGGAACACATAGCCCGACTGCGCCCGGCCAGCCATGCGCGTCAGGAACGGCACCACGCCCATGGCGACCCCGTTGATCGCCCCGTCGATCACCGCGCCGTCGCCCTGCTTCCACAGAAGCCGTGCCAGCCCGCGGGCAGGGCGCACGATGGCCCAGTCATAGATCTCGTCGACGTACCACTTGTTCAGCAGGAACAGGTACAGGGGCCGCTGCTGTGCCGCCAGCTTCGCGGGCCAGTCAGGCCGCCGGATGTAGAACTGGAACGCGACCAGGAACCCCAGCACCATCGCGGCAAAGGGCGCCACCTTGACCCACTTCGGCGCCTCGTGGGCCATTTCCATCACATGGTTGTCCGGGTGGGTGTAGATCGCCCCCATCCCGGGCGTCCAGCCGATGGCGGAGGCGTGGCCTTCGGTCGGCGCGTCGGCCGGAACCTCGGTCGCATGGCCTTCCGCGCTCTCTGTAGCATGCCCTTCGGCAGGCGCGGCCTCGGTCGCGTGGCCTTCCGCCGCGGCGCCCTCGGTCCCGTGGTCAGCCGACGCCTCGGCGTGGTGCACCGGCACCCCATAGAACCGGTTCACCGTGTCATGGTCGCCAAAGAACGACTGGAACCACACCA
>DBBA01000273.1 GCA_002291955.1 Rhodobacteraceae bacterium UBA996
GTGATCGGCCAGATCCACGCCAAGCGCGTGCTGTCGGTGGCCGTCCACAACCACTACAAGCGCCTGAACCACGCGCAGAAGGCCAGCGACATCGAACTGGCCAAGTCGAACATCCTGCTGATCGGACCCACGGGCTGCGGCAAGACGCTGCTCGCCCAGACGCTGGCGCGCATCCTCGACGTGCCGTTCACCATGGCCGATGCCACCACGCTGACGGAGGCTGGCTATGTCGGCGAGGATGTGGAGAACATCATCCTCAAGCTGTTGCAGGCGTCGGAATACAACGTGGAACGCGCACAGCGCGGGATCGTCTACATCGACGAGGTCGACAAGATCACCCGCAAGTCCGACAACCCGTCGATCACCCGCGACGTGAGCGGCGAGGGCGTGCAGCAGGCGCTTCTGAAGATCATGGAAGGCACCATCGCGTCGGTGCCCCCGCAGGGTGGGCGCAAGCATCCGCAGCAGGAATTCCTGCAGGTCGACACCACGAACATCCTGTTCATCTGCGGCGGCGCCTTTGCGGGCCTGGAAAAGATCATCGCCCAGCGGGGCAAGGGATCGGCGATCGGCTTTGGCGCCGAGGTCAAGGAACCCGATGCCCGCGGCACCGGCGAGATGTTCAAGTCGCTCGAGCCCGAGGATCTGCTGAAATTCGGCCTGATCCCGGAATTCGTCGGCCGCCTGCCGGTCATCGCCACGCTCGAAGACCTCGACGAGGCCGCGCTGGTGCAGATCCTGACCCAGCCCAAGAACGCGCTGGTCAAGCAGTACCAGCGCCTGTTCGAGCTTGAGGACACCAAGCTGACCTTCACGCCCGACGCGCTGACCGCCATCGCCAAGCGGGCCATTGCCCGCAAGACCGGTGCGCGCGGCCTGCGGTCGATCATGGAGGATATCCTGCTCGACACCATGTTCGACCTCCCGTCGCTGACCGACGTGCACGAGGCCGTGGTGAACGAGGAAGCGGTGGTGAACGGCGCCAAGCCCCTGCTGATCTACGCCGAGGGCAGCCGCAAGGAACCCGCCGCCGCGCGCTGACGGCCCGTGGCCCCGCGCGCGCATGTCCCGGGCGTGGCGCGTCGGGGCGGCGCCTGAAGTTCGGGCTTCTGCTTGCGGTTTGGGCGGAATATGCCCGACCGCGCGGCAAAGCGCCCGCAAATCCGCTTGAAACCGCCGCAGCGTCCCATAAACATCGCGGCCGGGGACCACTTCGACCGGGGGGCATTCGGCACACATGGCACTCGGCACGCGGTTCCAGGGCGAGGCGGCGAACGGCCTTGTCCTTGTCAGCCCGACCTTCCTTTATGCCCTGATCTTCCTGGCCGCGCCGCTGACCATCGTGGTGCTCATCAGCTTCTGGACGCAGACCGGTGTCCGCGACTTCGACACCACCCTGACCTTCGCCAACTACATCGAGGCGTTCACCGACCCGATCTATGGTGCGCTGATGTGGCGGTCGGTGGGGATTTCCCTGTCGGTCACGCTGATCACCGTGCTTCTGGCGTTCCCGGTGGCCTACTATGTGTCGTTCTACGTCGCCCCGGAACGCAAAAGCCTGTGGATCTTCCTCATCACCATCCCGTTCTGGACCAGCTACCTGGTCCGGGTGTTCCTGTGGAAGGTGATCCTGGGGTTCAACGGCGTGGTGAACTCGGGCCTCATGGGCCTTGGTGTCATCGACGAACCGCTGACCTTCATCCTGTACAACGCGAACGCCGTCGTCATCACGCTGGCCCACGCCTACGCCCCCTTCGCGATCCTGCCCATCTTCGTGGCGCTGGAAAAGATCGACCGGTCGCTTCTGGAAGCCTCGCGCGATCTGGGCGAGACGTACCTGATGACCTTCTGGCGCGTGACGCTGCCCTTGGCCATGCCGGGCGTGGTCGCGGGCGTGCTGATCGTGTTCATCCCCACCATCGGTGACTTCGTCACGCCGGTGCAGGTGGGCGGCCCGGGGGGCCTGATGATCGCGAACATGATCCAGACGCAGTTCCTGCAACTGTCGAACGCCCCCCTGGGCGCCGCGCTGGCCGTCCTTGCCATGATGGTCGTCGGCAGCATCGCCATCGCCTTCGTCCTGCTGAACCGCCGCTTCCTCGGGGCGCGGAAATGAGCGGCGGCGCGCGCAAGGGCGAGGGGCTTCGCATCTATGCGATGCTCTACCTCGTGTTCCTCTATGCGCCGATCGCGCTTCTGCCGATCTTCGCGTTCAACAACTCGACCGTCATCGCGTTTCCGCTGCAGGGCTTCACGACCCAGTGGTTCGGGCAGCTCTGGGGCAATGCCTCGCTGGGCGAGGCGGTGCGCAATTCGCTGATCGTCGCGGTCAGCGCGTCGGTCCTGTCCACGGTGTTCGGCATCTGCGCGGCCCGCGCGTCCACCCGCTACGACTTTCCCGGCAAGAAGGGGATCATGGGGCTGATCATGCTGCCCCTGGTCCTGCCCGAGATCATCCTGGCCGTGGCGCTTCTGGTCGTCATCCTGCGGCTGAACCTCGATACCGGGCTCTGGGCGATCATCGCTGGCCATACGCTCGTCTGCACGCCGTTCTGCATCGCGATCCTGAACTCGGCCTTCGCCAACCTCGACAAGTCGCTGGAGGAAGCGGCCTATGACCTGGGCGAAACGCGCTGGTCCACCTTCCGGCTCATCACGCTGCCGCTGGTCATGCCCGGCATCGTGTCCTCGCTCCTGATCTCGTTCACCGTGTCGCTGGACGAGTTCATCATCTCGTTCTTCCTGTCCTCCACGGCGCCCACGCTGCCCGTGTACCTGTGGGGCCTTCTGCGCTTCCCGCAGCAACTTCCCGTGGTGATGGCGCTCGGCACGATCCTGGTCGTGCTGTCCATCGTCCTTCTGACCATCGCCGAGACGTTCCGCCGCCGTGGCATCCGCAAGGCTGGTGGCAAAGACACCGGAGGCTTCCTGTGACCCAACCCATCCCGTCGCCCGGGCCTGTCCCCGCCTCGGTCGCCGCGAAGCCCGCCCGCGCGCGCAAGCCCCTGATCGAGATGCGCGGCGTGCAGAAGTACTACGGCGACTATCACGCGCTGCGCGGCATCGACCTGGACATCGGCGAGGGCGAGTTCTTCTCGCTGCTCGGTCCCTCGGGCTGCGGCAAGACCACGCTTCTGCGCACCATCGCGGGCTTTGAATCGCTGTCCTCGGGCACGCTGAAGATCGGCGGGCAGGACATGGCGCGCGTTCCGGCGAACGAGCGGCCGACGAACATGGTGTTCCAGTCCTACGCCATCTTCCCGCACCTGTCGGTCGCGCAGAACGTGGGCTTCGGCCTGCGCCGCGATCCCCGCCCCGCGCAGGAAAAGGCGCGCGAGGTGGCCGATGCGCTGGAAATGGTGGGTCTGGGCGGCTACGGCGCCCGCGCGGCACATGCGCTGTCGGGGGGCCAGCGGCAGCGCGTGGCGCTGGCGCGCGCGCTGATCCTGAAGCCCAAGGTTCTGCTGCTGGACGAACCCCTGTCCGCGCTCGACAAGAAGCTGCGCGAGCACATGCAGGTGGAACTGATCAAGCTGCAACGGCAGGTGGGGATCACCTTCATCCTGGTCACCCACGACCAGGAAGAGGCGCTGGTGATGTCCGACCGCATCGCCGTGATGTTCGAGGGCGACATTGCCCAGCTGGCCGACCCCGAGACGCTGTACCGCCGTCCCCGCTCGCGCCGGGTGGCCGAATTCATCGGGGTGATGAACTTCCTTGACGGCGCGGCGACGGCCACGGGCGACGGCCGCGTGACGGTCGAGGTCGCGGGCCTTGGCCGGTCCGAGATCACGACCGACCAATGCCCCGGCGGCGTCCCGACCGGCAAGGTCAGCGTCGGCATGCGCCCCGAGACGATGTCGATGGTCTATGACGGCGAAACCACGTCGTCCCGCGTGGCCGAGGGCAC
>DBBA01000172.1:0-196 GCA_002291955.1 Rhodobacteraceae bacterium UBA996
CGCGCCCCGGCCGGTCCCCTCGTCCTCGGTCTGCGCGCCCGTGGCCGACCCGCGGTCACGACGCCGTGGCGGGCGGGCGGCAGCACCGTCGGCGCCCCGGCGCCGGACTCCATCTCCGACCGCGCGATCGCGCCCGTCCCGCATCCGGGCCCGCGTGCCGCGGGCGGGCGGGGTCGCATCGGCCGCCTCGGCCGCC
>DBBA01000172.1:527-10789 GCA_002291955.1 Rhodobacteraceae bacterium UBA996
CGCATCGGCCGCCTCGGCCGCCGCGGTCCAGGGGTCGTCCGGTGCCGTCCCGTCGTGCATCATCGGCCTCCTGCCAGCATCGCCACATCCCCGCCCCAGCTCCCGCGCGCGCCCCCGCGGCGATCCTTCGCCCGCGACAGGTCCTCCGCATGCCGGTCCAGCGCATCCTCGACCCGGTCGAACCAGACCAGCCGCCCCGCGGACAGGACGGCCCCCGCCGTGCACAGCCGCTTCACCGTGCGCGCCGAATGGCTGACCACCACCGCCCCGGCGGTCGCCAGCCGGTCGGTCAGGATCGCCTCGCAGTCCCGGCGAAACGCCGCGTCGCCCACCGCCGTCACCTCGTCGATCAGGTAGTGGTCGAACGGGATGCCCATGGCCGCCGCAAAGGCCAGCCGCGCCCGCATGCCGGCCGAATAGACCGCCACCGGCCGGTCCAGCTGCGCGCCAAGGCCGGTCACCGCCTGCGCATAGGCCACCAGCGCCGGCCCGTCGACGCCGTACAGCCGCGCCAGGAAGCGCAGGTTCTGCGCGCCCGTCATGTCGCGGTGCAGGCCGTTGGCCAGCCCCACCGGCCACGAGACGCGCCCGGTCCGCAGGACCCGGCCCGAATCCGGGCGCAGGGTTCCGGCCATCAGCTGCAGAAGGCTCGATTTCCCGGCCCCGTTTCCGCCCAGAAGGGCGACCGGACGGCCCTTCGGAAAGACCGCGTCGATCCGGTCGGCAATGCTGCGGCCGCCGCCCGGTCCGGGAAACCGCTTCGAGACCGCCTGCAACACGATCACGGACCCCGTCCTCCCCTCAGGCCCGGTCGCGCAGGGCGGCGACGAACAGCACCAGCACGAGCCACGTCAGCAGCGCCCCCGCCGCCGTGATCCCCAGGATCATCCAGCGGCGCGGATACTCGGCCCGTTCGGCCAGCGTCGGCTCGACATGGGCGACCAGGTGCATGGTGCGCCGCTGCGCATCGGTCCGCGCGGCCTCGACCGCTGCCAGCGCCGCGGTATAGGCGGTCTCGGCAAAGCGCTGGTCGACCTGCAGGCGCTCGTACTCGGCCAGCCGGGTTACATGGTCGTCCGCAGCCTCCGCCGCAGCCCGCGCCCCCGCCGCCGCCACCGCAGCAGCCGCCACCGTCGTCGTCGCCGTCGTCAAAATGTCGTCCCCCGCGCCCGGCGCGAAGCGGTCCCGCTCCGCCCCGATCCGCTGCTCGATCACGGCGATCCGCCGCGCGGCCTGGGCCAGCCGCGGATCGTCGGACCGCGTGGTGCCCACCAGCAGGTCCTGCGCGATCAGCGCCTCGGCAAGCTGCGCCTCGAGCGTGGCGACAAGGCCCGACTGCACCGCCGCCTCGCCCATCGGGTCGACTAGCCGGTGGGTCGCCCGGAAGCGCGCGGTTGCCGCCCGGGCCGATGCCAGCCGCACCTCGGACCGCGCAAGGTCGGCGGTCGCATGGGCCATCGCCTCGGCCCGCGCCGCATCGCTCAGCCGGTCGACCAGTGCCGCGCTCTCGTCCAGGACCGCCCGCGACACCGCCTGCGCCGTCCCGGGGTCAAAGGCGCGCACGGTCAGGTCCACAAGGCCCGTCGCCGGGTCATGGGAAACCGTCGCCATCCGGCCCCACAGCGCTGTCAGATCCTCGACCGTGGCCCCCGGCGCCAGGGCGAACACGGGATCGGCGGCATGGGGCGCCGACAGGTGACCCCGCAGGTCCAGCCTGCGGTCCAGCCGCGCGACCATCTCCTGGCTGTGCAGGAAGGCCACCACGATGTCGGCCTCCTGCCCCCCGCGCCCGGCGAGCGAGGCCAGCGCCCCCATCCCGCCGATCAGTCCGGCCGCCGACATCGTCCCGTCGTCCCGGACCGAGAACCCCACGCGCGAGGCATACTGGTCCACCGCCACCGACCACAGGTACCAGGCGACGACCGCCACCGGCAGCAGCACAAGCAAGGGGAAGGCCATGATGCCCTGCCGCTTCGGGGCGACCTGCGCCTCGTCAGGCAGGGCGGCAGGCGGCATCGTGACGGGGCCGGGGTCGGATCGGCCGTGTGGATCCTGGCCTGCCGGATCATCCGGCGCGGACGGGTCAGGCATGGGCGGGCGATCCACGGACGGGCGATCCACCGACGGGCTGGCCGCGGTCCGCGCCCGCCGTGCCAGGATGGCCTCGCGCCGCGCGGCCTTGGCCGCAGGACCGATGGCCACCGGCATCGCCGCACCCCGCGGCCCACCGGTCGCAAGGCTGATCACGTTGTCCGGGTCGGTGGCCATGACACGCTCCAGGGCATCTCCCGCGCAGGCCTATTGGGGAGACGTTTACGAATCGCCTGCATGACGGGACCGCGCCGACGGAGTTCCCGCCCTTGCCCGCGACCACCCGCCCCGTAAGTCCCGCGTCCGAACCCTGGCCGCGCGTTGCCGTCCGCTCGGTCGCGGCGCTGATTCTGCGCGAGATCGCGCAGGCCGGCGGTCGCAGCGCGGCCGGGTACCTGTGGACACTGGTCGCGCCGGTCGCGGCAATCGCGCTCCTGTCGGTCGTCCTGTCGCTGGTGCTGCACGACCCGCCGCTCGGGACCAGCTTCGCGCTGTTCTATGCCTCGGGCCTGCTGCCCTTCCGCCTGTACACCGAGCTGCAGGCCGCGGCCGCCGCAGGTCCGCGGCTGGCGCGCGACCTGCTTGCCTACCCCGCGATGGCGCCTATCGACACGGTCCTGGCCCGGGCGATCCTGTGCGTGGCGACCCAGACGGTCGCCGCGGCAGCCATCCTTGCGGGGCTTCTCGTGCTGACCGGGGCTCCGGTCGTGCCCCGGCCGGCGCCGCTGGTGGCGGCCTTTGCGCTCGCCGGGCTGCTGGGCCTCGGGATGGGCCTGCTGAACGCCGTGGCCTTTGACCGGTTTCCCGGCTGGCAGGTGGCCTTCGGCGTCCTGTCCCGGCCGCTGGTCCTCGTGTCCGGGGTGCTCTGGCTGCCGGGCGACCTGCCGCCGGCGGTGCGGGACGTCCTGCTGTGGAACCCGCTGGTTCACGTCGCAGGCCTGGCGCGGTCGGGTCTCTATTCCGCCTACCGGGCCGACTATGCGGCACCCGGTTTCGTGGCCGTCATCGCGCTGGCGCTCTGCGCCGCGGGGCTTGCGGCGCTGCGCCTGCATGGCCGCCGATTCGCCGAAGGATGACGCCGATGGATGGGCCGATGGGCCGGTTGGACATGCAGACCCGTTCCGGACCTGCCGCAGAGGCCGCCGCGGACGCGACCCGGGACCAGGCCCCGCCGCCCGCGGAAGCGCGCCACCCGCAGCGGCGCAACGGGCCGATCCCGAACGCCGAGCGGCACTATCTGGTGGTGCCGCGCCTCCACCTTGCCTATGCCCGGGTGCCCAAGGCTGCGAATTCGACCATACGCTACCGGCTTGCCGCCGACCTTGGCCTGCGCCGGCCGGGTCGGCGTCCCAGCAACGATGCCTTCTGGCTCGACCAGCCCGACGATGTCGCCCGCTGCCTGACGCGCCTGCAGTTCGCGCGCCTGCCGCGCGACAGCCGGCCCTGGTGCTTCACCGTGGTGCGCCACCCCGTGGCCCGCCTGTGGTCGGCCTGGAACAACAAGGTGCAGGAAAACCGGATCCTGTCGGCCCGCTTCCGCGCGATGGGCGTGGACCGGGGGCTGAGCTTCGAGGATTTCGTCCTGCGGGTTGCCGAAACACCCGATGCGGCCTGCGACATCCACGTCCGGTCGCAATGGGGGATCCTTGCCCTTGGCGACCGCCTGTTGCCCGACCACGTTGCCCGCGTCGAAAGCCTCGGCCCCGACTGGGAGGCGATCCGCACCCGCGTCCTGGCCGAGGGCGGACCGCACCTTGGCGACCTCGGCGCGCGCAACGTCCGCGTGGGCGCGACCCCGGACGTGGCGGGCCGCATCGCGCCGGACACGCTCGCGCTGATCCGCACGCGCTTCGCGGCGGATTTCGCGGCCTTCTACCCCGACGGCTGACCCCGCCGCGGACCGGGCGCGCGCCCGCAGCGCGCCAAGGCACCGGCCCCCGCCAGCACGGTGTCGGTCCCCGGCCGACGGCGACTCGCCCGTCAGGTGAGCGGTCACCGCGGCCGCCGACACCGCACCTCCGCCCGCGCAGCGCAACTCCAACTCCCAGGCTCCGGACTGCGCCACGGTCAGCGCCCCCGGACTGGTCCACCCGGGGATGGTATCCGTCGCAATCATCAAGCCCCCGTCCTTGCGCCGCACGCGGCACACCACGGAGACAGCCCCTCGGGTCGTGGTCAATTCACGGTTCCTCAAGACCGGCCGCCTAGGTTTCGCAGGCAGCAAGGGGTCTCGAATGGACCAGCACGCAACACTGTCCGGCACCGCCACGCATCCCGTGTTCCCGGAACCGGCCACCGCCGCCCTGATCCTGGCGCGTGGCGGATCCAGGGGGGTGCCGGGCAAGAACCTCGCCCGCGTCGGCGGCCTGTCCCTGCTCGCCCGCAGCATCCGCGCCGCCCGCGCCGCGCGCCGGGTCACGTCGGTCTGGGTGTCCACCGACTGCCCCGCCATCGCGGCCGAGGCGCGGGTGTTCGGCGCCCGGGTGATCGACCGCCCGGCCGCCCTGTCGCACGAAAGGGCCACGTCCGAATCGGGCTGGCTGCACGCCCTGCCCCTGATCCGTGCCGCCCACCCCGGCCTTGCGCGCCTCGTGTTCCTGCAATGCACCTCGCCCTTCACCCGCGCGGCCGACGTCGACGCCTGCCTTGACGCGCTCGACCGCCCGGGCGCGGCCTGCGCGCTGACGGTCCTGCCCGACCACGGGTTCCTCTGGCACCTCGGCCCGGACGGCTTCGCCCGCGGCACCAACCACGACGCCACGCGCCAGCGCCCGCGCCGCCAGGACCTGCCCCCCGCCTTCCGCGAATCCGGCGCCGTCTATGCCGTGCGGGTGGCCGATTTCGAACGGATCGGGCGCCGCTTCTGCGGCCCGGTCGTGCCCGTGCCCGTCGACCACCCGGGGGTCGAGATCGACACACCCGCCGACCTCGCCCTCGCGCGGGCGCTGGCCATGTCCGACCGTCCGGCAGCCGACCGGCTGGCCGCGGTCCGGGCGCTGGTGATGGATTTCGACGGCGTGATGACCGATGACCGCGTGACGGTCGACGAGACGGGGCGCGAGGCCGTGGTGTGCTCTCGCGCCGACGGGCTGGGGCTGGCCCGGCTGCGCAGCCTCGGGCAGCACCGGCTGCTGATCCTGTCGAGCGAGACGAACCCCGTGGTCTCGGCCCGCGCGGCCAAGCTGCGCATCCCCGCCATCCAGGCGTCCCGGGACAAGGTTGCGGCGCTGTCCGCCTGGCTGTCGGCGCAGGGCCTGACCTGGCCCGAGGTGCTGTTCGTCGGCAATGACGTGAACGACCTGCCCGCGCTCCGCCGCGCCGGCCTGTCGGCCTGCCCGGCCGACGCCACGCCCGATGTGCGCGCCACGGTGGACTGGGTGATCCCCGCCCCGGGCGGTCGCGGCGCGCTGCGGATGGTCGCGGATGCCCTGGCCGACGTGGCCGCCGCCGTGCCGCATCCGCGGGACGCCGTGATGGACCGGGCGACGGACGCTGCCGCGTGACGCGCTGGCAGGCGGCCGCGGTCCTCGGCAACGGCCCGTCGGGTGCGGCCCTGCGGCCGGGTCGGGTGCGGACGGATGACGCGATCGTGCGGGTGAACAGCTTCTTCGCCGAACCCAGCTTGCGGGCGGGACCGCGTGTCGATCTGGCGTTCCTCGGCGGCGACCCGCGGGCCGCGCCCTTTGTCGCCTGCGGGATCGCCCGGTCCCGGGCCCATGACCTGCGCGCCTGGGCCAGCGACGATCCCCGCGCCGCGCGGGCGGCGACCCGCCATCTGGCAGCGCCGCAGCTGGTCCTGCCGCCGCTGCCCCCGTCGCTTGCCGCGGACCTCCGCGCGCTCGTCGCTGCCGCCGGGCTGCGACCGACCTCGGGCACGCGCGCGGTGCTGGCCGCCGTCGCGCTGGGCGCGCGGGACGTGGTGATCGCGGGGATCGACCTGTACGCCGGGACGACCCGCTATGCCTTCACGCCGGGACCGCGCATGGCGGCCCTGATGGACGCCGACTATGCGGCCACTGCACCGTCACCCGCGCTGCACGCCCCCGACCTCGACCGGCGCATCCTTGCCCGCGTGGCCACCGAACCGGGGCTGACCCTCCGCCTCGCCGCACCCTCGCCGGCGCTTGACGATGTGCTCGACCCCGCGCCCGACCGCGGCGGGTCCGCCAGCCTTGACGCGGGGCCGAACCCCGGACCGCACGACTGGCCCGCCTGGGCCGGGCCGGTGCCGCTCGCGGGCCTTGTCGCGCTCCGCCGCCTGCGCCGCTGGCAGCGCACGCGCCTGTGCCCGCCCGCTCAGGCGATCTCGCGGATCCGCCGCAGCACGTGACCGGCCATCAGCCGCGCGGTCGCCACGCGGTCGATCCGCTCCTGCCGCCGGTACACGTCCCAGGTCGCCGCCAGGGCCGCCATGCGCGCCGACGACAGCGATCCTGCTGTGCGCCGATGCACCGCCAGCACCCGGTCAAGCCCGGCCGCCGGGTCGTTCCCGCGCAGCAGCCGCAGCCACAGCGCAAAGTCCTGCCGCCGCTCCAGCGCCGGAAAGACCACCGGCCCGCCCACCCGCACCCGGTCGATCATCACGGTCAGGCAACCGATCACGTTGCCCTCCAGAAGCCCCGCATGGTCGATCCGGTCCGGCACATGCACCCGCCGCTCGACCCCGTCCCGGCGCCGGAAGATATAGCCGGTGAAGGACAGCCCCGCCCCGGTGTCGTCCATGTGCGCGACCTGCGCGGCCAGCTTGCCCGGCAGCCACAGGTCGTCGGCATCCAGGAACGCCACCCGCCGCGCCCGCGCCATCATCAGACCCTGGTTGCGCGCCGCCGCCGCTCCGCCGCGTACCGCCAGCCGGGCCAGGCGCACCCGCCCGTCCGCCCGTGCCGCCGCCGCCGCGATCCGCCCCGTGGTATCGGTCGAGGCATCGTCCACCACGATCAGCTCCCACGACGGCCCCTCCTGCGCCTGCACCGACACGATCGCCTCGGCCAGGGTCGCCGCCGCGTTCCACGCGGGAAGCACGACACTCACCTCGGGCCGATCACGGTTAACGTCGCCTTCAGCAAGAATGATCATGGTCTGTTCCAGGACGTCATCGCGGGGGCCGCCGGTGACCCTGATGCGGAGAGCCTAATGATGGATGAACGGGATCCCGGCGGCAGCACACGGCGCACCGCGGTCAAGGTCGTGGCCGAGATCGGCTGCAACCACATGGGCGATCTGGACATCGCCAAGGACCTGATCCGCGTCGCCGCCCGCGTCTGCGGCGCCGACGTGGCGAAGTTCCAGAAGCGGCACGCCCGCGAACTGCTGACGCCCGAAGACTATGCGCGCCCGCACCCTGTGCCCGCGAACGCCTACGGTCCCACCTACGGCGCCCACCGCGAGGCGCTGGAACTCGACCTGGACCAGCACCGCGACCTGATGGCGGAATGCGCCCTGAACGGCATCGCCTATTCCACCAGCGTCTGGGACATGACCTCGGCCCGGCAGATGGCCGCGCTGAACCCGCCGCAACTGAAGATCCCGTCGGCCACCAACCAGCACTTCGCCCTGCAGGGCTGGCTGTGCGACCACTACGGCGGCGAGATCCACGTTTCCACCGGCATGTCCACCGGCCGGGAAATCGCCGACCTCGTCGCCTTCTACGAGGAACGCGGCCGCGCGGGCGACCTGGTCGTCTATGCCTGCACCTCGGGCTATCCCGTCGCCTTCGACGACATCTGCCTATTCGAGGTCGAACGCCTGATGGACCGCTTCGGCCATCGGGTGAAGGGCATCGGCTTCTCGGGCCACCACCTGGGCATCGCCGCCGACATCGGCGCGCTCGCCATCGGCCGCCTGTGCGAGGCCAGGGGCATGGGCCGCTTCACCCATATCGAGCGGCACTTCACCCTCGACCGCAGCTGGAAGGGCACCGACCACGCCGCCAGCCTCGAACCCGACGGGATGCGCCGCCTGTGCCGCGATCTTGCCAGCGTCGACCGGGCGCTCGCCACCAAGCCCGAGGAGATCCTGCCCGTCGAGCAGGTGCAGCGCGACAAGCTCAAGTGGGTGGCCGAACGCCACGCCACCGCGGCAGCGGGCGCGCTCGCCGCGTGACGTCCCCCTCCCACGCGCCCGTGCCCCCGGGGGCGCCCGTGCCGCGCCTCCGGCACCGCGCCCGGCCATCGGCCGCAATCCGCTGACGTCGGCCGCATTTTGCCCAGCCTCTGACATGACTTTGCCGTGCGACCCTGCTATCGGCGCCAGTGTCGTTCAGGTAACTGCGGGGGCAGGCGTGCAGGTGATCGAAACCGGACTCCCGGGCGTGCGGGTCATTGTCCCGGCCCGCCACGGCGACCATCGCGGCTTCTTCAGCGAGACATGGAACCGCCCGCGCCTGGCCGCTGCCGGGATCGACCTCGACTTCGTGCAGGACAACCAGTCGCTCTCGGCCACCCGCGGCACCCTGCGCGGCCTGCACTTCCAGTCGCCCCCCCACGCCCAGGACAAGCTGGTGCGCTGCGGGCGCGGGCGGCTGTGGGACGTCGCCGTGGACATCCGCCGCGGGTCGCCCACCTTCGGCCGCTGGCACGGCGAGGAACTGTCGGCCGCGAACGGGCGCCAGCTGCTGGTGCCCAAGGGCTTCCTGCACGGCTTCGTCACGCTCGAACCCGATACCGAGATCCTGTACAAGTGCACCGACGTCTACGCGCCCGCCTGCGACGGCGCCGTGCGCTGGGACGACCCGGACCTCGCCATCGCCTGGCCCGCCGAGGCGTTTCCCGACGGGGCGCCCGTCCTGTCGGCCAAGGATGCCGCCGCCCCCCTGATGCGCGATTTCGCCAGCCCCTTCACCTGGGACCCCGCCGAAGCGGAGCACTCTGCATGAAACTCCTCGTCACCGGCGGCGCCGGCTTCATCGGCTCGGCCGTCGTGCGCCAGGCCATCGCCCGCGGCCACCAGGTCGTGAACCTCGACGCGCTGACCTATGCCGCCTGCCTCGACAACGTGGCCTCCGTCGCCGGGTCGAACGCCTATGCCTTCGTGCAGGCCGACATCCGCGACCGCGCGGCCCTTGACCGGGCGCTCGCCGACCACGCGCCCGACGCGATCATGCATCTCGCCGCCGAAAGCCACGTGGACCGGTCCATCGACGGCCCCGCCGCCTTCATCGACACCAACGTGACCGGCACCTACACGCTCTTGGAAGCCGCCCGCGCGTACTGGACCGCCCGCGGCCGCCCCGAAGGATTCCGCTTCCACCACATCTCGACCGACGAGGTCTTTGGCTCCCTCGGCGCCACGGGCCAGTTCACCGAAGACACCCCCTACGACCCGCGCAGCCCCTATTCCGCGTCCAAGGCCGCGTCCGACCACCTGGTCCGGGCCTGGCACGAGACCTATGGCCTGCCGATCCTGCTGACCAACTGCTCGAACAACTACGGCCCCTTCCACTTCCCCGAAAAGCTGATCCCGGTCGTCATCCTGAACGCGCTCGCAGGCAAGCCGATCCCGGTCTACGGCCAGGGCACGAACGTCCGCGACTGGCTGTTCGTGGAAGACCACGCCGACGCGCTCCTGACGGTGATCGAGAAGGGCCAGGTCGGCCGCAGCTACAACATCGGCGGCGAGAACGAGGCCGCCAACATCGACATCGTGCGCCGCATCTGCGCGCTCCTCGACGAACGCCGCCCCGCGGGTACGCCGCACGACCGGCTCATCACCTACGTCACCGACCGCCCCGGCCACGACTTCCGCTATGCCATCGACCCGACCCGCATCCGCACGGAACTCGGTTGGCGGCCGTCCGTGACGCTGGATCAGGGTCTGGCGCGCACCGTGGACTGGTATCTGGCGAACGAGGGCTGGTGGCGCGCGCTCCAGGACCGCCACGGCGTCGGCAAGCGGCTGGGCGTCGCCTGATGCGCCTCTTGGTGTTCGGCCGGACCGGGCAGGTGGCGACC
This sequence comes from Rhodobacteraceae bacterium UBA996, assembly GCA_002291955.1. Classification (GTDB taxonomy): domain Bacteria; phylum Pseudomonadota; class Alphaproteobacteria; order Rhodobacterales; family Rhodobacteraceae; genus UBA996. The sequence goes on from DBBA01000172.1 coordinate 10,568, forward strand.
GAGCTTGCCCGGATCGCTCCCCATGCAACCTTCCTCGGCCGCGATACGGCCGACCTCGCCAACCCGCCCGCCTGCGCCGCAGCCATCGCCGCGCACCGCCCCGACGCCGTCATCAACGCCGCGGCGTGGACCGCCGTGGACCGCGCGGAAGCCGAGGAAGCCGCCGCCCGCACGGTCAACGCCGACGCCCCCGCCGCCATGGCCACGGCCTGCGCGACGCTG
>DBBA01000176.1 GCA_002291955.1 Rhodobacteraceae bacterium UBA996
AACGGCGTCGGCACCAGGGAGGAGTAGATGCCGGCATTGTTGACGAGGATGTCGACGCCGCCGAAGGCCTCGGTCGCGGCCTTCGCCAGCAGGGCAAGGTCGGCGTCCAGGTCGGCCCCACCCCCGTCGGCCTCACCGCTTTCGACCGCGGCGATGTCGTCCGCCGCGGCGCGGTCAGGCCCCGGCAACGGTCAGCCCTTCGACCAGAAGCGAGGGCACCACGCGCGACAGGTGGGTGCGGGCGTCGTTCGCGGGGATCAGTGTGCGCAGCATCGCGCGCAGGTTCCCCGCGACCGTGCATTCGTTGACCGGATAGGCGATCTGGCCGTTCTCGACCCAGAAGCCCGACGCGCCGCGGGAATAGTCGCCCGTGGTGGCGTTGATCGACGCCCCGATCATCGACGTCACCAGCAGTCCCGTGCCCATGTCGCGGATCAGGTCGTCGTGGCTGGCGGTGCCCTGCGTCAGCGCGATGTTGCCGTTGCCGGGCGACGGCGGCCCGCCGGTGCCGCGCTGTGCATGGCCGGTGGGGGCCAGTCCCAGCTTGCGGGCAGATGCAAGGTCCAGCGTGTAGGCCGTCAGCACCCCGTCGGCGACGATGTCGCGGGCCGCGCAGGCCAGCCCCTCGGCATCGAACGGGCGGGACCCCGACTGGCGCGGGCGGCGCGGATCCTCGGTCAGGGTCAGCCCCGCGGGCAGGACGGCCTCGCCCAGCGCGCCCCGCAGCCAGCTGGCCCCGCGCGCCAGCGACTGGCCGTTGATCGCGGACAGAAGGTGCCCGATCAGCTGCCCCGCCACGCGCTCGTCATACAGGACCGGGAAGGTTCCGGTCGGCGGCTTGCGCGCACCCGCCCGCGCCACGGCGCGTTCGCCCGCCAGCCGCCCGATCCCGTCGGGGGCGGGCAGGTCGGCCCGGTGCGTACGCCCCTCGCCCGCCCAGTCGCGTTCCATCCCTGTGCCGGTGCCTGTGATGGCGGACACCGACAGCGACACCGACGTGCGGCCGTAGGCGCCCGCAAAGCCGTTCGTGGCCGCCAGCGCCACGTCGCGCCGCCCCCAGCCCGCGCCCGCGCCTTCGCATTGGGTCACGCCCGGCACCGCCAGCGCCGCGGCTTCCGCCGCGCGCGCCATGTCCTGCAACTGCGCGGGGTCAGGCTCGGGCGACGGATCGATCAGGTCAAGGGGGCCTGCGTCGCGGTCGGCGGTCAGCTGGCCCGGGTCGGCAAGGCCCGCGAACGGATCCTCGGGCGCAAGGCGGGCCATGGCGACGGCACGCTCGGCCATGTCGGCGATGGTGCGGTCTGAGGTGTCGGATGCCGACACGCAGGCCTGCCGCCCGCCGATCAGCACGCGCAGGCCGATCTCCACACCCTCGGCCCGCTGCGCCTCTTCCAGGCGGCCGCCGCGCACGTCGATGGACACCGACGCATCGCGCACCGCGATGCCATCGGCCGCCCCGGCCCCGGCCCGGCGGGCCGCGTCCAGAAGCCGCGCCGTCAGGGTGGACAGGTCGGGAGCGGCGGTGTCGGGCATGGTGTCCTCGTGCAGGGGTTGCCGTCACCTAGGCCGCGGGGCGCCCTGCCGCAAGGCAGGACATGGCGGCACGGGGCTACCAGCGGGTCAGCGCGACCTCGTCCTCGGGCCGCGCGGCGACCCAGGCGGCACCCGCGGCCGTGACCTCCTTCTTCCAGAAGGGGGCGCGGGATTTCAGCCAGTCCATCAGGAACTCGGCCGCGGCAAAGGCCTCGGCCCGGTGCCGCGCGGCGGTGGCGACCATCATGATCGGCTCGCCCGGGGTCAGGCGCCCGTGGCGGTGGATGACAAGGGCCCCGGTCAGGTCCCAGCGCGCGGTGGCGGTGGCGGCCATGTCGGCGATGGCGCGTTCGGTCATGCCGGGGTAGTGCTCGATCTCCATCGCGATCAGTCCACCCGCCACGTCGCGCACGACGCCGGTAAAGGTGACGACGGCCCCCGCCGGACCCGCGGCGGCGTGAAAGGCGGTGGCCTCCGCGCCCGGATCGAACGGGTCGGCCTGGACGCGGACCGTCGTGGGGACGGACATGGGGCCTAGCCCCCGGTCATCGGCGGAAAGAACGCGACCTCGCGCACGCCCGCAAGCGGCGCATCGAACCCGGCCAAGGCCTGGTCCAGCGCCACGCGCAGCGCCGTGGTGTCGGCAAAGGCGAGGTCGTAGCGGTCCTCGCGCGCGCGCAGTTCGGCGACAAGGTCGGCCACCGTGGCCGCATCCGTCGTCACCCGTTCCCGCGGCAGGCCGATCCGCTCGCGCACCCAGGCGAAGTACAGGACGTCGAGCGTGGTGGTCACGTCGCCCGCCCCTCGCGCAGGAAGGGCAGCGACTTGCGGAAGTAGTCCCAGCCGGTGATGGCCGTCAGCGCCGCCGCGACCCAGATCAGCGCGAGGCCCACGAAGGTCGCCGTGCCTGCCGCCGACCAGGTGGCGATCAGGTGGCCCTGCCCCGCCTCGGGCGCGCGACCCGCTTCCAGATAGTCAAGGCCCGTGCCCAGGAACAGGACGGCAATCGCCACCATCTGCGCGGTGGTCTTCCACTTGGCGAGCTTCGTGACAGCGAGCAGCCGCGCCCGGTCGCCCAGGTATTCCCGCAGGCCCGAGACGAAGACCTCGCGGAACAGGATCAACGTGGCGGGCAGGATCAGCCAGGGGTCCATGCCGGAATAGCCGGTGATGACCAGCAGCGCGATGATGACCATGGCCTTGTCGGCGATCGGGTCCAGCAT
>DBBA01000218.1 GCA_002291955.1 Rhodobacteraceae bacterium UBA996
CGGGGTCCATCTGGTAGGTCTTCTTGTCGCCCGTCAGCCGCTCCCCTGCCCCGACGGCATCGCGGAACGGACCGTAGAAGGCGGAGGCGTACTTGGCCGCGTAGGACAGGATGGCGACGCCGGTGTGCCCGGCGGCTTCCAGCGCCGACCGGATCGCACCGATGCGCCCGTCCATCATGTCGGACGGACCGAGGATGTCGGCCCCGGCTTCGGCCTGGGCCAGGGCCATCTTGACCAGCGCCGCCACCGTCTCGTCGTTCAGGATGATCCCGTCGCGATCGAGGCCGTCGTGGCCGGACGCGTTGTAGGGATCGAGCGCGATGTCGGTCATCACCATGACCTCGGGCACGGCGGCCTTGATCGCGCGGATGGCGCGGTTGGTCAGGTTCTGCGGGTTCCAGGCTTCCTCGCAGGTGTCGTTGCGCGAGGCGGGGTCGGTGTAGGGAAACAGGCACATCGCCGGAATACCGAGGCGGGCGGCGCGTTCGGCCGCGCGCACCACGCGGTCGATGGTCAGGCGTTCCACCCCGGGCATCGAGGCCACGGGGGTGGCGTCGTTGTCGCCGTCGCGCAGGAACACGGGCCAGATCAGGTCGTCCACGGTCAGGGTATTCTGCCGGACAAGGCGGCGCAGCGCGTCGGTGCGGCGCAGGCGGCGGGCGCGGAACGAAGGAAAGGCGGGAGGCGGGGTCATGCGGGCGGCGGGGTCCGGTTGGGGCCTGTCACGGCGGTGTCACACCGCCGGAGTCGCACGGGGAGGGGCGCCCGGCAAGGGTGGAAAGCCCGGCGGGCGGGCGATAGGGTCGCGCGCGCGGCGCCGCGACTGCGCCGGGGCCCGGAGTGTGCGCGTGGACTGGTACCTGACCGTCTTCGAAGTGATCGACATGCGGTCGTTCTCGAACCTGTGGTACTGGATCGGGCTGGCGGTGCTGTGGTCGTCGGCCAGCCACTGGGTGCTAGGGGTGCCCTATGACCTGATCCAGCGGGCGCGGCGGTCGGGCGGCCAGGCGGTCGAGGACCTGCAGGACATCGTGCGGATCAACTGCAACCGGATCCTGTTCATCGCGGAAGTGTCCGGGCTGATCGTGGCCTGGACCGGCACGATGGTGTTCACGCTGATGTTCATGGTGGGGTTCTGGTACGGCAACCAGTTCGCGCAGGCGGTGTTCCTGATGCTGTTCCCGATGTCGCTGGTGGGCCTTCTGTCGATCTGGACGGCGCGGCGGATCGCGGCCGAGGGCGGCGCGGGGGGGCGGGATGCGCCGGGCATCCCGGCGGCCCGGCTGTTCGCGCGGCTGCGGCTGCACCGGACCCTGACGCAGGTGGTGGGCATGGTGTCGATCTTCGTCACCGCCATGTGGGGCATGGCGCAGAACATGGCGACGGGCGGGGTCGGCGGGCCGTTTGGCTGACCGGCGCGGCCCGGATCATGCCGCGTCGTCCTCCTCGTCCAGGTCGTCGGCGAACTGGGCCACGCGGGCGCCGGAGCGGGCGGTCGTGACCACGCCGAGCGACTTGAGCTTGCGGTGGAGCGCCGAGCGTTCCATGCCGACAAAGCTGGCCGTGCGGCTGATGTTGCCGCCGAAGCGGTTGATCTGCAGGAGCAGGTATTCCCGTTCGAAGAGTTCCCGCGCCTCGCGCAGGGGGACGGTGGCGAGCGAGGACGACAGCACCAGCCGCCCGTCGCCGCCGCCGCCCTGGTCGGGCTGGGGCAGTTCGCGTGCCTCGATCGGGCCCGATCCGTCGCCCAGGATCAGCACCCGTTCGATCACGTTGCGCAACTGGCGGACGTTGCCGGGCCAGGGCATCGCCTGCAACAGCGCCTCGGCGTCCTCGGCAAGGTCGCGGTGGGGCAATCCTTGCGTGCGGTTGAACTCGGCGATGAAGTGGCGGGCGAGGAGCGGGATATCCTCGCGCCGGTCTTCCAGCGCCGGGACGGGCACGGGCACCACGTTCAGGCGGTGGAATAGCTCCTGCCGGAAGCGGCCGGCGGCGATTTCCGCGGGCAGGTCGCGGGTGGTGGAGGAGATGACGCGCACGTCCACGCGGACCTTGTCGGTGCCGCCGACGCGGCTGAACGTCTGGTCCACCAGCACGCGCAGGATCTTGGACTGGGTGCCGGGGGGCATGTCGGCGACCTCGTCGAAATAGACGACGCCGCCGTGGGCCTGTTCCAGCAGTCCGCGTTCCACGCCGCGGTCGGCGCTTTCGCGGCCGAACAGCACTTCCTCCATCCGCTCGGGTTCCACGGTGGCCGAGGACACCACGACGAAGGGCGCGCGGGCGCGCGGGCTTTGGGCGTGGATGTAGCGGGCGGCGGTTTCCTTGCCCGACCCGGGGGCGCCGGTCAGCATCACCCGGCCGTTCGACTTCGTCACCTTGTCGAGCTGGCCCTTGAGCGTGCGGAAGGCGTGGCAGGCGCCGATCAGGTCGGCCGGGGCCGGGTCCTTGCGGCGCAGTTCCTGGTTCTCGCGGCGCAGGCGCGAGGCTTCCATGGCGCGGCCGATCACCACCATCAGCTGGTCGATGTTGAACGGCTTCTCGATGAAGTCGTAGGCGCCCTGCTTGATCGCGGCGACCGCGATCTCGATGTTGCCGTGGCCCGAGATGATGACGACCGGCACGTCGGGGTTGTTCCGCTTGACGTGCTTGAGGATGTCGATGCCGTCCATCCGGCTGTCCTTGAGCCAGATGTCGAGGATCATCAGCCCCGGTTCGCCCGCGTTCAGTTCCGCCATCGCCTCGTCGGCATTGGCGGCGGTGCGGGTGGTGTAGCCTTCGTCCTTGAGGATATCCGAGATCAACTCGCGGATGTCGCGTTCGTCGTCAACGATAAGAATGTCGCCCATATTGTTGTCCTCGCTCGTTATTCTGCTGCCTGCGGTCGCACGGCGACCGTCGGGGGAAGGCGGATCTCGGCGCGCGCGCCGATCCGCGCGCCGGGGGTGAAGGGGGGAGCATCGACCAGCGCCAGGGTGCCGCTGTGTTCTTCCACGATCTTCTTGACGATGGGCAGGCCCAGGCCCGTGCCCTTGTCGCGGGTGGTGACGTAGGGTTCGAACAGGCGGGTGCGGTCCTCGGGCAGGCCGATGCCGTTGTCCTCGATCGCGATGAGGATGCCGCCCGCGTCGTGGACAAGGCTGATCCGCACCTCGGGCGCGTAGCCGTCGGGCGCGCCCTTTTCGATCAGGGTTTCCGTGGCTTCGCCGGCGTTCTTGATGAGGTTGGTCAGTGCCTGGCCCAGCATGGTGTCGTCCACCTCGACCACCAGGGGGCCGGGTGGCAGGTCGGCGGTGATGCGCACGCCTTCCTGCCCGGCCTGCTGCAGCGTCACGGCGCCCGCCACCAGTGCGACCAGGTCGTGGTGGCGGCGGTCGGGTTCGGGCATGCGCGCGAACTTCGAGAACTCGTCCACGATGCGGCGCAGGTCGTTGGTCTGGCGCACGATCACGTCGGTCATCGCGTCGAGTTGCGGGGCGTCGTCGCCCACGGCCGTGCGGAACTTGCGCTTGATGCGCTCGGCCGACAGCTGGATGGGGGTCAGGGGGTTCTTGATCTCGTGCGCGATGCGGCGGGCGACGTCGCCCCAGGCGGCCATGCGCTGCGCGCCGACAAGCTGGGTGACATCGTCGAAGGCGACCACGAAGCCTTCCAGGGTGCCTTCGCCCTTGCGGCGGACGGCCATGCGCACGAGCAGGATTTCCTGGCGGCCCGCGCGGGTGACGCGGATTTCCTCCTGCACGGCTTCGGCGCGGGTGCCGCTCAGGCGGTCGAAGAGGGCGGCGAATTCGGGCACCGCGGCGCGGATGTCCACCGCCTGCCCCTCGCCTTCGGGCAGGGCGAGCAGGCGTTCGGCCGAGCGGTTCACGAAGGTCACGCAGCCCTTGGGGTCAAGCCCCACCACGCCCGCGGTGACCGAGGACAGCACCGAATCGAACAGGCGACGGCGGCGTTCGATCTGGCGGGTGTTTTCCATCAGCGCGTCGCGCTGGCGCTTCAGCTGGCGGGTCATCTGGTTGAAGATGCGGCCGAGCATGGCGATCTCGTCGTCGCCTGTTTCCTCGGGCACGCGGGCGTCGAGGTTCCCTGCCCCCACCTGCTGGGCCGCGCCCGCCAGCCGCCCCACCGGGCGCGACAGGCGTTCGGCAAACCACAGGCCAAGCCAGATGGCGGCGAGGATCAGGATGACCGCGAAGCCGAGGTAGAGGAGACCGAATTCGAACAGGACGCGGCCGCGCTCGCGTTCGAGCTGGGCATAGAGCCGGGCGGATTCGGTGGTGTCGTCGAGCAGCGACAGGATGCCCCCGTCTACGGACCGCGAGACATACAGGAACCGGTCGGCGTAGCCGTCGAGGCGCTTCAGCGCGCGGAATTCGTTCGCGGCAAGGTCGCGGATCACGACCGTCTCGCCGGTCAGGGCCGCCGCCAGGTCCGCCTCGGACGGGCGTTCGAAGTCGAACAGGTAGGACCGTTCGCCCCGTGCGCGGATCTCGCCCGCGCCGTCGATCACGTAGGCTTCCTTGAGCCCGCGCTGCACCTGGACCTGGCCCTGGGTCAGGAGCTGGCGCAGTTCGCCGTCCGAGATCAGGAACGTGATGTCGCGCGCCCGCACAAGGTAGTCGGCCAGCGCGTCCGCGTCGGCGATCAGGTCGAGCCGGTGTTCGCCCTCGTAGGCTTCGGCCGCGGCCACCGAGGCGCCCACCACGTTGCGGACCCGTTCCGAGAACCAGCCCTCGAGCCCGATGTTCACCGTCAGCGCGGCGAAGACGGCGACGGTGACGGTGGGGATCAGCGCGATCAGGGCGAAGACGCCGGTCAGGCGCAGGTGCAGGCGCGAGCCCGCGGATTTCGCGCGGCGCGCCGCGATCATGCGCGCGACCCGCTGGGCGACCAGCGCCGCGACGACAAGGACATAGACAAGGTCGGCGAGCAGGACGAGGCGCAGTTGCGCGGATGCCGCCCCCCGGTCGAGCGGGCCGAGGACGAGGACGGTCGCCGCTGCGAGGACCGGGCCGAGGACGACCAGCGCCAGCGTGAAGCCCGTCTGGATGCGCTTCAGCCGCCGGAGACGGTTCAACCGCTCCCATGCCTCGGTGCCGACCCGTGCTGCCACACTGCCCTCGACTGCCACTCGCCTGTGGGTGGCCGTTCCGGGCACCGCGGCCGGGAACACCCCGGCGCGCGGGGTATGTCCCTTCGGCCACTCCGCTGTGGCACTTTTACATCAACTTGCGGCGCCGTGTCACCTGAATATCGAGGTCCGTGATCTTCTTGCGCAAGGTATTGCGGTTGATGCCCAGAAGGTCGGCACATTTGGCCTGGTTGCCCGCCGTGGCGTCCAGTGCGATCTCGATCAGGGGCATCTCGACCTCTTTCAGGATGCGCTGATACAGGCCCGGCGGCGGCAGGACACCGCCGTGCAGGTCGAAGTAGCGCTTGAGGTGGCGGGCGACGGAGGCGGCCAGACGTTCGCCTTCGCCGCCGCCGCGCAAGGGTTCGATGGCGGGCTGGCTGCCCAGCACCTGTTCCAGTTCGGCGCGGCTGATGACCTCGTCCGAGGAGGTGACCATCAGGCGGCGGATGGTGTTTTCCAGTTGCCGCACGTTGCCGGGCCAGGTGTAGGTGCGGGCCAGGTCCATCGCGTCGCGGGCCATGCGGCGGGGCGACAGGCCGTCGCGTTCGGACCGTTTCAGGAAATGCTCGATCAGGTGGGGGATGTCGTCGAGCCGTTCGTTCAGGGACGGCACGGCGATGGTCACGCCGCCCAGGCGATAGAACAGGTCCTGGCGGAAGCGCCCCTCGTCCATGCGGCGGGCGAGGTTGGACTGGCTGGTGGCGAGCACGCGCGGACCGCCGTCGCCGAAGCTGTCGAGCATGCGGACCACGCGGGCCTGGGCGTCTTCGTCCAGATCGCCAACCTCGTCAAAGACAAGGCTGCCGTTCTTCACGCGGCTGATGAGGGTTGCGGGCCCTTCCATCGCGGCAAGGTCGGCGGCGCCTGCCACCACGAAGGGCAGCGTGCGGCGGTCCGAGAAGTCGTGGATGGCGCGGGCGATCAGCGACTTGCCGGTGCCGCTTTCGCCGGTGATGAGCACGGGCATGTCGGTGTTCATCACGCGGGCGACGAGGCGATAGAGTGCCTGCATCACCGCGGTGTGGCCGACGAGCGGCAGGTCGTCACCGCGCGCCCCGTCCTCGCGCGGTTTGGGCACGGGGGCGCGGCGGCGCACTTCCAGCGCGCGGGCGGCACGCTTCATCAGGTCGGGCAGGTCGAAGGGTTTCGGCAGGTAGTCGAAGGCGTTCTTCTCGTTCGCCTGGATGGCGGTCATGATGGTGTTCTGGGCGGATATCACGATCACCGGCAGGCCGGGGCGCTGGCGGGTGATCTCGGGCAGTTGTTCCAGCCCGTTGCCGTCGGGCATGACCACGTCGGAGATGACGAGGTCGCCCTTGCCTTCCTCGACCCAGCGCATGAGCGTCACGAGGGACGAGGTCGCGTGCACCTTGCAGCCGGCGCGGGTCAGCGCCTGGGTCAGCACGGTGCGGATGGTGCGGTCGTCGTCGGCGACAAGAACGGTGCCGTCCATGTCAGGGCTCCTTGCGGGGGGCAGTTGGGCGGATGCCGGTGCGGAATGGCGTCACTTGGCGGGGTCTCCGGTGTCGGCGCGCGGTCCCCGGTCGCGGGGCGCGATGGGCAGGGACAGGCGGAACACGGTGCGGCCGGGCACGCTGTCCACGGAAATCCAGCCGTCGTGGTCCGAGATGATCTTGGACACCAGCGCGAGGCCGAGGCCGGTGCCGTTCTCGCGCCCCGAGACGAAGGGTTCGAAGATGTCGGGCAAGATCTCGGGGCGGATGCCCGGGCCGTCGTCGATGATCTCGACCTGGAGCGGCAAGGGATTGCCCGAGCCGTCCTTGCGCCGCAGGCGCAGGGACAGGTCGTAGAAGGTGCGAAGGCGGATCGTTCCGCCCCCCTTTCCAGCGGCTTCGGCGGCGTTCTTCAACAGGTTCAGGAAGACCTGCAGCATCTGGTCGCCGTCCACCCAGGTGGGGGGTAGCGAGGGGTCGAACTCCTCGGTGATGCGCATGTTGGCGGCGAAGCCCACCATCGCGGACTTGCGCGCGCGATCGAGCAGGTCGTGGATGTTGACCGCGCGGCGTTCCGGCGGGCGCAGGTTGCCGAACTGTTCGACCTGGTCGAGGAGCGCCACGATCCGCCGGCTTTCGGCCACGATCAGGTCGGTCAGCTCCTGGTCATCCGGCGTCAGGCCCATGGACAGGAGCTGCGCCGCCCCGGTGATCCCGGCCAGCGGGTTCTTGATCTCGTGCGCCAGCATCTCGGCCATGCCGATGGCCGAGCGGGCGGACGATTTCACCGCCTGCGCGCGCCCCAGCCGCCCAGCGATCTGACGGGGTTCCATCAGCACCAGAAGCCAGCCGTCCTGCCGGATGACGGGGGCCACCTGCATGTCGCACTGCACCGGGGCCGCGTTGCCGCCCGACACGTCCACGGTGTTGATGAACATGACGGACTGGTCGGCGCGGACGCGGGCAAAGGCCTGGTCCAGCGGCGCATCGACGGCGAGGCGGTCGAGGAACGGCGCGTCCTTGAGCATCCGAGAGGACGTGTTCAGGAACTGCTCGGCCGCGGGGTTGATGTCGGCGATCCGGTCGAGCGGGTCGATCAGGAAGGCGGGCACCGGCAGCGAGGCCCAGATCGTGTCATGCGGGAAATCGGGCGGCAGCGCGTTCATGCGGCCAGCCCCACGGGGTGCCCGTCGGCCAGCGCGTCGGGCAGAAGGGCCGCGACGGCGCCCGGGTCGGGCGCGGTCAGCACGGCGCGGCGCTGGGGCGCGGGCGTGCGGGCGGTGTCCATGTACCAGCCCAGGTGCTTGCGGAAGGTGCGGTGACCAAGATCGCGGCCGTAATGCGCCAGGGCCGCGTCCATGTGCACGGCGACCAGCGCGGCAAGCGCCGGGCCGCGCGGGATGACCGGCGCCGGACCATGCCCGAGGTCCGCCGCGATCTGCGCGACCTGCCACGGTGCCCCCTGCGCGCCGCGGCCGACCATCACGCCCGCGGCACCCGAGGCCGCGAGGGCCGCGCGGGCCGTCGCGCCATCCACGATGTCGCCGTTGACGACGACCGGGATGCGGACCGCATCCACCACCGCGCGGACCGCGGCCCAGTCGGCGTGGCCGGTGTAGAACTGGGCGCGCGTGCGCCCGTGGACCGTCAGCATCGCCACGCCGACCGCTTCCGCACGCCGGGCAAGGTCGGCCGCGTTCAGGCAGGACCCGTCCCAGCCCAGGCGGCACTTCAGCGTCACGGGCACGTTGACCGCGCCCACCACCGCCGCGATCAGGCGGGTCGCGTGGTCGAGGTCGCGCATCAGGGCCGAGCCGGACAGCCCGCCCGTCACCCGCTTGGCCGGGCAGCCCATGTTGATGTCGATGATCGTGGCGCCGAGGCCCGCCACGCGGCGCGCGGCCTCGGCCATCGGTGCGGCCTCGCGCCCCGCGATCTGCACCGACGTGCGCGCGCGCCCGATCCCGAGCGCGGCCTTTTCCCGCGCGCCGGGGCGGGCGTTCAGGTACTCGCCCGAGGCGATCATCTCGGACACCACCAGCCCCGCGCCGAAGCCCGCCACCGCGTCACGGAACGGCGCATCGGTGATGCCCGCCATGGGGGCGAGCAGCACCGGCGGGTCGATGGGACGCGATGCCACTTCCAGCGCCACGTGATTAATCCTTGTGCACACGAGTCGTGGGGTAGGTGCTGCGTTCCGCAAAGGCAAATGCCGCCGCACCGGCATCTGGCGAAACACGACCGATGCCCAAAAAACAGGCAGGTTCGCCCGGGGAAAGCGCGGCATTGTCAGCACGCGGCGCACGGCTTAGACAAGGGGGCGCGGAGCACTGGCCCGCGGAGGACTGGCATGCGCGCTGCGGCGGTGATCGTTGCCGCCGGGCGGGGAACCCGGGCTGGCGGGGCAATTCCCAAGCAATGGCAGATGCTTGCCGGTCGGGCCGTGCTGGCCTGGACGCTGGAGGCGTTCCGGTCCTCGCCCGAGATCGGGGATATCGTGCTGGTGCTGCACCCGGGCGACATGGGGCTGGCGCCGGGCTATGCCGGGCACCCGGACGTGGATGTGGTGCCCGGCGGCGCGTCGCGCGCGGCGAGCGTGCGCGCGGGGCTGGAGGCGCTGGATGGCACCGGGGCCACGCGCGTGCTGATCCATGACGCCGCGCGCCCCTTGGTCAGCCATGCGCTGATCGCGCGCGTGGTCGCGGCGCTGGACCACACGGCGGGCGCGGCCCCGGCGCTGGAGGTGACGGATTCGCTCTGGCGTGGCGACGGCGGGATCGTGTCGGGCACGGTGTCGCGCGCCGGGCTGTGGCGGGCGCAGACGCCGCAGGGGTTCCGCTTCGACGCGATCCTGGAGGCGCACCGGCGCCACGGGGGCGATGCCGCGACCGATGACGTGGCAGTGGCCCGCGCGGCCGGGCTTGACGTGGCGATTGTCCAGGGTGAGGAGCGCAACCTGAAGATCACGACGGCCGGCGACTTTGCCCGCGCCGAGCGGCTGATGGGGGACAGCATGGACATCCGCGTGGGCAACGGATTCGACGTGCACCGCTTTGCCGATGGCGACCATGTGGTGCTGTGCGGCGTCCGGGTGCCCCATGGGCGGGGACTGGATGGTCATTCGGATGCCGATGTGGGGATGCACGCGCTGACCGACGCGATCTATGGCGCGCTGGCGGATGGCGACATCGGGCGGCACTTCCCCCCGTCCGAGGCGCAGTGGAAGGGCGCCGAAAGCGCGATCTTCCTGGAACACGCCATGGCGCGCGCGCGGGCGCGGGGGTTCGACCTGGCCCATGCCGACGTGACGCTGGTCTGCGAGCGGCCGAAGATAGCGCCGGTGGCTGACGCCATGCGGGAACGGCTGGCCGCGATCCTGGAGGTCGATGTGGGCCGCGTCAGCGTCAAGGCGACGACGTCGGAACGGTTGGGCTTCACGGGCCGCGAGGAAGGCATCGCCGCCCAGGCCACCGCCACCCTGATGACCGCCACCCTGATCGCCCGCTGATGCGCCTGTCCCGCGCCATCGCCACGTTCGGCTATGTCGGGCTGATGCGGCCTGCGCCGGGCACCTGGGGGTCGCTGGTAGCGCTGCCGCTGGCCTGGGCGCTGCATGTCGCCGGGGGGCCGGTGGCGCTGGCGGTCGCGGTCGCGGTCGTGGTGGCCGTGGGCTGGTGGGCCGTGGCGGGCGAAGGCGGCGCCGACGAGAGCGAGTTCGTGATCGACGAGGTCGCGGGGATGTGGATCGCGCTTCTGCCGGTCTCGGTCGGCGCGGCGCATGCCGGGGCGGGCATCCTGGCGCTGTGGCCCGGCTGGCTGGTCGCGTTCGTGGCGTTCCGGCTGTTCGACACCTGGAAGCCGGGCCCGATCGGCTGGGCGGACCGCAAGCGCGGGCCGATGGGCGTGATGCTGGACGATATCCTGGCCGGGATTGCCGCGGCGGTCTGCGTGGGCGCGGGGGCGGCCATCGCGCATGGGCTGATGGGCGCGTGACCCGGGCCGAAGCTCTGCTGGCGCGCGCGCGGGCCGCAGGCTGGCGCGTGGCGACCGCGGAAAGCTGCACCGGCGGGCTGGTGGCGGGCGCGATCACCGAGGTGCCGGGGTCGTCCGACATCTTCGACCGGGGGGTGGTGACCTATTCCAACGCCGCCAAGGCCGACCTGCTGGGGGTCGGCGCCGACACGCTGGCCGCCCAGGGCGCGGTCAGCGAGGCGGTCGCGGCCGAGATGGCGGCGGGCCTGCTGGCCCGGTCGCAGGCGGATGTGGCGGTATCGGTCACCGGGATCGCCGGGCCCGGCGGGTCGGAGTTCAAGCCCGAAGGCCGGGTGTGCTTCGGCCTGGCGCTGCGCGACGGGGCGGTGCGGACCGAGACCGTCGAGTTCGGCCCCCGTGGCCGCGCCCTGGTCCGCGCGGCCAGCGTCGATCACGCGCTGGACCTGCTCCTGTCGGTGGTTCCCGTCACGGGGCCCGTCACGGGACCCGCCACAGGCTGAAGAAGGCCACGACCTCGGCGCTCGCGTCGATGTCGCGGGTCGCCCCCTCGCCCCGGGCGCGGCGCCCGCCGGGCCAGACATGGCCCCCGCCCTCGACCGTCATCAGGCGGACGGCGGGCCGATCCCGCCGCAGTCCGTCGCGGCGGACCACGCGGGTGCCGTCCTCCACCGGGTCGATCAGGGCCTGTGTTTCCGACAGCCGCCCCCAGGCGGCGCGGAAGGCCGCCACCCCGTCCTCGGCCGCGCTGTGGCGGGTGCGGGTCAGCGCGCTGTCACCCTGCCCGCCCGCATAGGGCGCCATGTCGTCGGCGGTGCCGTGGATGTGCAGCAGGGGAACAGGCCCCGCCACCCGCACACGGGACAGGTCCATCACCCCCGCAACGGATGCGACGGCGGCCACATGGGCTGGCCCCCGCGTCGCGGCCCAGGTCTGGGCGAGCATCCCGCCGTTCGACATGCCGGTGACGAAGACCCGGTCGGACAGGCCGAAGCGCGCGGCCGCATCCGCCGCCACCCGGTCGAGGAAGGCGAGGTCATCGACCCCGGTCCCCGGGGCATGGCCGCAGCAATACAGCGCGTTCCACACGAGGAACGGCCCGTCCAGCCGCGATGTGCCCGCCGGATAGGCCACGGCAAAGCCTGCCGCCAATGCGGGCTCGGTCAGACCGGACGACCGCGCGAACTGCGCGGGGCTGCCGCCGCCACCGTGCAGGGCCAGGATCAGCGGCGGGTCGGATACCCCGGGGGGAAAGGCGATCAGGTACGACCGCCCGTCGTCCAGCCGCACCTCGCGCAACTCCTGCGCCGCCAACGTGCCGCTGCCCGCCAGCGCGACAAGAACCCCAAGCGCCCATGCCCGAAGCAATCCCGTCATCCGTGTCTCCGTCCCCGTGCCCCCGTGGCAGGATACACGCGGGCCCGCAGCCCTTCCGTCGCGGCTTCGATGTGCCTCAAGTATCCCGGGGGTGAGCGCCCTGGGCGCGAGGGGGCAGCGCCCCCTGCCCCGCCCCCG
>DBBA01000089.1:0-2727 GCA_002291955.1 Rhodobacteraceae bacterium UBA996
TGCCCACCGGGCATCGTTCCGGACGCGCCTCACCCCCCCGAGGATACTTGTGCCATATCGAAGACGCCGTTCGTGGCTTCAATATGGAGAAAGCATCCCGGGATGAGCCGCGACAGCGGCGAGGGGCAGCGCCCCTGTGCCCGAGCGGACCGGCGTCAGTCGGCCGCGAGACGCATGGCGTGGCGCGGGCCGAAGGCGCGCGCCGCCGCTGGATGGTGGGTGACAGGCGGCCTAGGTTGCGGCGCATGACCGACCTTCCCGCCTCCCTGACCACCTGGTTCGCCGCCCGCGGCTGGACGCTGCACCCGCACCAGGCGGCGATGCTCGCCCGCGCGCAGGACCCGGCCCTGCTGCTGGTCGCACCCACCGGCGGGGGCAAGACGCTGGCGGGGTTCCTGCCCACGCTGTCCGACCTCGGGCCCGGGCCGCCGCCGGGCCTCCACACGCTCTACATCTCGCCCCTCAAGGCGCTGGCCGCCGACATCCGCCGCAACCTGTCGGCCCCCATCGAGGGCGCGGGTCTTGCCATCCGGGTCGAGGATCGCACTGGCGACACCTCGGCCCACGTCAAGCGCCGCCAGCGCGCCGACCCGCCGCATATCCTGCTGACCACGCCCGAAAGCCTCGCGCTGCTCCTGTCGCACGAGGACGCGCCGCGCACCTTTGCGGGCCTGTCCCGCGTCATCGTGGACGAGATCCACGCGCTGGCCGAATCCAAGCGCGGCGACCAGCTCGCGCTCCTCCTGTCGCGCCTCCAGCGCCTCTGCCCCGGCCTTCGCCGCGTGGGCCTCTCGGCGACGGTCGAGGATCCGCCCGCACTCGCCCGCTTCCTCGCCGGGCCGCACTCACCCTGCCCGGTGCTGACCGCCGACCCCGGCCCCGCCCCCGACATCGCCATGCTGCCGACCGCCGCCCCCGCGCCCTGGGCGGGCGGCGGCGCACGCCATTCCATCCCCGAGGTGCTGGCCGAAGTCGCCGCGCACCGCACGACCCTCATCTTCCACAACACCCGCGCGCAGGCCGAGATCTTCTTTCACCACCTCTGGCTCGCGAACGAGGACGCCCTGCCCATAGCGATCCACCACGGCAGCCTCGACCGCGAACAGCGGCAGAAGGTGGAAGCCGCGATGGTCGCGGGCCAGTTGCGCGCCATCGTCTGCACCGGCACGCTCGACCTTGGCATCGACTGGGGCGACGTGGACCTTGTCCTGCAGATCGGCGCGCCGAAGAACGTCAAGCGTCTGGTCCAGCGGATCGGGCGCGCGAACCACCGCTACAACGCGCCCTCGGTCGCGCGGATCGTCCCCGCCAACCGGTTCGAGATCGTGGAATGCGTGGCGGCCCTTGCCGCCGTCCACGCCCATGACCTTGATGGCGACCCGCGGGGCCCCGGGCCACGCGATGTCCTGTGCCAGCACATCCTGATCGCCGCCTGCGCCGGGCCCTTCGACGCGGGCGACCTGTTCGCGGAAGTCACGTCCGCCGGGCCCTACGCGACCCTCACCCGCCCCGACTTCGACGCCTGCCTCGATTTCGTCGCCACCGGGGGCTACGCGCTGCGGGCCTATGACCGCTGGCAGCGCCTGAAGCAGACGAACGGCCGCTGGCACCTGCGCGACCCCCGCGCGGCCGCCCACATCCGCCAGAACCTCGGAACGATCCTCGATACCGACACGCTCAAGGTGCGGATGCGCGGGCGCGGCGGGCAACCGCTGGGCGAGATCGAGGAGGCGTTCGCCGCCACCCTCACCCCCGGCGACACGTTCCTGATCGGGGGCGAGGTCGTCCGCTTCGAAGGCTTGCGCGAGATGACGGTCGAGGTCACGCGCCGCGCCGACCGGCCGCCCCGCATCGCCACCTTCATGGGGACGAAGTTCGCGACCTCGACCCGCCTGACGCACCGCATCCTCGACATGTTCGCCCGCCGCGACTGGACCGGCCTGCCCGCGTCCGTCGCCGACTGGCTGGACTTGCAGGCGCGGGTGTCGAAACTCCCCTCCGCCGACCGGCTGCTGGTGGAAAGCTTCCCCTGGGAAGACCGCGCCTATACCTGCGTCTACGGGTTCGCGGGCCGCAACGCGATGCAGACGCTGGGGCTACTCCTGACCCAGCGGATGGAGGCGGCGGGCCTCGGCCCCATCGGCTTTGTCGCCACCGACTATGCCGTGCTGATCTGGTCGCTCGACCCCGTGGCCGACCCCGCCCCCCTGCTCGACGCCACGGGTCTGCGCGACGCGTTCGAGACCTGGCTGGCCGGCAACGCCGTGATGAAGCGCACGTTCAAGGCGGTGGCCACCATCGCGGGGCTCTTGGACCGCACCCACGGCGGGCAGCGCAAGACCGGGCGGCAGGCGACCATGTCGTCCGACATCCTGTACGACACGCTGCGCAAGTACGACCCCGGGCATGTGCTGCTAGGCATCACGCGCGAGGAAGCGATGCGCGGTCTGGTGGACTTCGGCCGGGTCGAGGAGATGCTGGCGCGCACCCGGGGCCGCATCGACCATGTGGTGGCCGCCCGCGTCACGCCCCTCGCCGCGCCGCTGTTCCTGGAACCCGGCCGCGTGCCGGTGGACGGCGCCGCCCGCGACCGGGTGGCGGCCGAGTTCGCAGCCCGGGTGATGGAGGAGGCGGGGCTAGGGACCTGATTCGCGCCGCGGGAGCGGGTCGGGCACGGCGTCCGGCATGGAACTGTCGGACAGCCGCCCGCCGCACTGGCGATGCAAC
>DBBA01000089.1:3061-3344 GCA_002291955.1 Rhodobacteraceae bacterium UBA996
CCCGCCGCACTGGCGATGCAACGGGCGCAGACAGCAGCGGATCACCATGGACGCCCATGATCGCGCCGCCCCCCGGTGGGGCGACAAGATGCGGACGCTGGGGTACGACGACGCCTACCTCGGCTTCCTGACCGCGCAGGCCGAACCGGTGGCGCCCGGAACCCGCGTGATCGACATCGGCGCGGGCACCGGGGCCTTCGCCGAGGCCTGGGTCGCGGCCCGGGGTCGGCCCGCGGGCCTGACCCTGCTCGACCCCAGCCCCGCGATGCTGGACCGCGGGCGC
>DBBA01000089.1:3637-4018 GCA_002291955.1 Rhodobacteraceae bacterium UBA996
CGCGATGCTGGACCGCGGGCGCGCGGCGATCGCCGGACGGGGGGTCGAACCACGGCTTGTCCGCGGGAGACCGGGCGAGGTTGCGCTCGATCCCGCGGACGTGGCGCTGGCCGCGCATGTCGTCGAACACTGCCCGGATCCAGGGCTTGCGCTGGCTCAGATGGCATCGCTTCTGCGCCCCGGGGTCGGCTGTATCTTGTCGTCTCCAAGCCGCACTGGTGCGACGCGCTCATCTGGCTGCAATGGCGCCACCGGACCTTTGGCCGCGACGAGATCGTGCATCTGGTCGAGGAGGCCGGGCTTCGCCTGCAGCGCACCCATGCGTTTCCGGCCGGGCCACCGTCGCGGACAAGCCAGGGGCTGGTCGCGACGCGGCCGGAG
>DBBA01000088.1 GCA_002291955.1 Rhodobacteraceae bacterium UBA996
GCTTCCGGTGGCCGCGCTTCCGGTGGCCGCGCTTCCGGTGGCCGTATCGGCACCCGCCGCGGCGGGCGCGCCTTCGGTGGCCGGCGCGCCCTCGGTGGCTGGGGCGGCCACGGGTTCCACCAGCACGCCGTTCTGCCAGCGCCCCTCGCGCACCTCGCCGCTGGCATAGCGGATCGTGCCCTCGCCCTCGCGCTTGCCGCGGACGAACATGCCCTCGTAGACATCGCCGCCCGGATAGGTCGCCACACCCATCCCGTGGATGCCGCCGTCCTCCCACGCGCCCGAGTAGACGAACCCGTCGGCCATGGTGATCGTGCCCTGCCCGTGCCGCTGCCCGGCGCGGAAGTCGCCCTGGTAGACCGACCCGTCGGGATAGGTGGCGGTGCCCTGCCCCTCGCGCTGGCCATCGACCCAGTTGCCCTCGTAGATGTAGCCGTCGGCATAGGTCATGCGGCCCTGCCCGTGGTTCGTGGCGTTGCGGAACGCGCCCTCGTAGACCAGCCCGTCGGCATAGGTGGCGACCCCGCGCCCCTCGATCACGCCCATCACCCAGTCGCCTTCATAGGTTGTGCCGTCGGCATAGGTGATCTTGCCCGTGCCGTGGTGCTTGCCGTCCAGGAACGCGCCCGCATAGACCGACCCGTCGGGATAGGTGGCGGTGCCCTGCCCCTCGATCCGGCCCTCGACCCAGGTGCCCGCATAGGAATACCCGTCGGCCGACGTGAAGCGCCCCTCGCCATGCCGCTGGTCGGCCAGGAACCCGCCCTCGTAGCGGTCGCCGTTGGCGTGGGTCACGGTGCCCGTGCCCTCGCGCCGGCCGGCGACGAACGTGCCCTCGTAGACATCGCCGCCCGGCTGGGTCAGCGTGCCCGACCCGTCCATCTGGCCGTCCACCCAGGACCCCGCATAGGTCAGCCCGTCGGTCATGGTCAGCGTGCCCTGCCCCTGCGGCAGGTCGCGCGCCACCTCGCCCTCGTAGACCGACCCGTCGGGATAGGTGATCCGCCCGGCGCCCTGCTTGACCCCGTCGACCCAGTCGCCCTCGTAGACGTAGCCGTCGGCCCCCTCCATCCGGCCGGTGCCGTGGCGCAGGTTGTCGCGGAACCCGCCCTCGTAGGTCAGCCCGCCCGGATAGGTCGCCCGCCCCACGCCCGAGATGCGCCCGTCGGTCCAGTCGCCCTCGTAGGTGGACCCGTCGGGATAGACGATCCGCCCGAACCCCTCGGGCTTGCCGCGCGCGAACGCGCCCTCGTAGACCGCGCCGGACGGGAAGCGGGCGGTGCCCTGCCCCATGATCTCGCCGTCCACCCACTCGCCCGAGTATTCGTAGCCGTTGGGCAGCGAATAGGTGCCCTGCCCGTGCTGGCGCCCGCCGCGGAATGTGCCGCGGTAGACGCCGCCATCCTCGTACTGCTTCTCGATCACCTCGGCCGGGGTGTCCTGGGCCCGTGCCGCCACGGGCGGCAGGGCCAGCGCCCCGGTCAGGATCACCAGCAGTCCCAGCGGCTTCAGCATCTGTCCAACCCCGTTCGCTCG
Organism: Rhodobacteraceae bacterium UBA996; assembly: GCA_002291955.1. Taxonomy (GTDB): domain Bacteria; phylum Pseudomonadota; class Alphaproteobacteria; order Rhodobacterales; family Rhodobacteraceae; genus UBA996. The sequence goes on from DBBA01000088.1 coordinate 1,537, forward strand.
CGATGCGACCCATGCGGCACACCGGCTTGATCGCAGCAGCGCCACCCTATGTCATGCGGCGCGCGCCTGACAACCGCCGCGCAGTCGCCGCGGGGTCCGTCCGGGGGCGCTTCCGGCGGGCGCTTCCGGTGGGCCACGCACCCGGCTATGACGGGGCGACACGGCAAGGGGTGGGACAGGTGGCGGAACGCTTCCGGCTGGCGATGGCGCAACTGAACCCCACGGTCGGCGCGATCGCGGCGAACGCCGACGCCGCCCGCGCCGCCTGGGCGCAGGCACGCGACACGGGCGCCGACATGGTCGCCCTGCCGGAACTGTTCCTGCTCGGCTACCAGCCCCAGGACCTGGTCCTGAAACCCGCCGTGGTGGCCGCCTGCGCCGCCGCACTCGACCGGCTGGCCGCCGATTGCGCGGACGGCCCCGCCATCGGCATCGGCCTGCCCCACGCCCGGGACGGGCGGCTCTACAACGCCTGGGCCATCCTGTCGGGCGGCCGGGTGCAGACCCATGTGCTCAAGCACCACCTGCCCAACAAGACCGTGTTCGACGAGGTGCGCCTGTTCTCGCCCGGTCCCGTCACCGGCCCCGTCCCCATCGCAGGCGTCCGCGTCGGCATCCCCGTGTGCGAGGACGCCTGGCACGCGGACGTCTGCGAAACGCTGATGGAAACCGGCGCCCAGATCCTGATCGTGCCGAACGGCTCGCCCTACTACCGCGGCAAGCAGGACGTGCGGGTGAACCTGATGGTCGCCCGCGTGGTCGAGACGGGGCTGCCGCTGGCCTACATCAACATGGTGGGCGGGCAGGACGACCAGGTCTTCGACGGCGGGTCCTTCGTCCTGAACCCGGGCGGCGCGCTGGCGGTGCAACTGCCCGCCTTCGACGAGACGCTCGCGATCGTCGATTTCACCGAAACCCCCGACGGCTGGCGCGCGGTCCCGGGCGACCGGGCGACACTTCCCGACACCTGGGAAGGCGACTATCGCGCCATGGTCACGGGCCTTGGCGACTACATGCGCAAGTCGGGCATGTCCCGTGCGATCCTGGGCCTGTCGGGGGGGATCGATTCGGCGCTGGTCGCCACCATCGCCGCCGATGCGCTGGGGCCCGCGAACGTCACCGGCGTCATGCTGCCGTCGGAATTCACCAGCCAGGACAGCCTCGACGACGCCGCCGCCGTGGCGACCGCCCTCGGGATCCGCCTCGATACCGTGGGGATCGAGGGCGCCCGCGCCGCCGTGACGGGCGCCCTGTCCCACATCTGGGGCGACGCCCCCCCCGGCATCGCCGAGGAAAACATCCAGTCCCGCCTGCGCGGCCTGATGCTGATGGCCCTGTCCAACCGCCACGGCGCGATGCTGCTGACCACCGGCAACAAGTCCGAGGTCGCCGTCGGCTACGCCACGATCTATGGCGACATGGCGGGCGGCTACAACCCGGTCAAGGACCTGTACAAGACGCGCCTGTTCGAAACCTGCCGCTGGCGCAACGCGCACCACCGCCCGTGGATGAAGGCGCCGCCCGGCACCGTCATCCCGCCCCGGGTGATCGACAAGCCGCCCACGGCCGAGCTTCGCGCCAACCAGAAGGACGAGGATTCGCTGCCCCCCTACGCCACCCTCGACGCGATCCTGGAACTGCTGGTGGAAGGCGACGCCTCGGTCGCCGACGTGGTCGCGGCGGGCTTCGACCGCGCGACGGTCAAGCGGGTCGAAGGGCTGCTCTACGGGGCCGAATGGAAGCGCTTCCAGTCCGCCCCGGGCACGCGCCTCACGCGCAAGGCGTTCTGGCTCGACCGCCGCTATCCGCTGGTCAACCGCTGGCGCGACGGAACCTGACGGCGCGCGCGTTGCACTTCTGGCACCCACCCCGGGAGACCGCCTTGCGCCCCTTCCTGATCGCCACGACCCTTCTGACCGCCACCCTGCTGCCGGAAGGCCCCGCCGCCGCCTGCGGGGGCGCGGACCGCTGCGACCTGCCGGGTGGCCGACACTACTACATCGCCTTGCCCGACCGTCCCGAGGCCCCCGCCCCCGGGGCTATCGTCTTTGCCCACGGCTACCGCGGCACCGCCGAAGGGGTGATGGGCAACCGCAGCCTGGTGGACCTCGCGGGCGACCTCGGCGTGGCGCTGATCGCGATCAAGTCCGCCGACGAGGACTGGATCCTGCCCGGCAGCCCGCAGCACAAGGACAGCGACGGCACCCTGGAATTCGCCTATGTCGCGGCCGTGCTGGACGACGCCCAGGCCCGCTTCGGGATCGACCGGGCACGGGTGCTGGCCACCGGTTTTTCGGCGGGCGGCATGATGACCTGGAACCTTGCCTGCGCGCGGCCCGACCTGTTCGCGGGTTTCGCGCCCATGTCGGGCACGTTCTGGGTCGGTCCGCCCGCGGGCTGCACCGCGCCGGTCCGGGGGCTTGTCCATTTCCACGGTGACGCCGACCCGGTTGTGCCCCAGACCGGCCGCGCCATCGGGCCGACCGTGCAGGGCGACGTGGCCGCGGCGCTGGCCATGTACACGCAGGAAGGCGGCTGGGACCGACCGCCCGACACCGTGACGCTCGGCGATACCACCTGCGACGTCCGGCGGCGGGCGGACGGCGCGCCGCTGGCCTTCTGCGAGTATCCCGGCGGGCACGATTTCCGCACCGCGAACGTGGCGACCGCCTGGGACTGGCTGATCGGCCCGCCCTGACGCCCACGGCCTTGCGCACCGCTCTTGCCAGTCGGCCCGGCCCGCGCTTCCCTGTGGCCACACCGCCACGGGACGCCTGATGCCTGACGATACACCCGCCCGCCCCCCGCTCGACCCGGCCCCCTATGTCTGGACCGGGCCGCCGCTGGGGCAGGCCACCAGCCTTGATGCGCGGTTCTACACCGACCCCGCGGTGTTCGACGCCGAGATGACGCAGATTCACCGCAAGGGCTGGCTGTTTGCCGGGCGCGAGGAGATGGTCGCCACCCCCGGCAGCTACCGCGCGCTCGACACCGTGGGCGGTCCGGTCCTGCTGGTGCGGGACCACGACGGGACGCTGCGTGCCTTCGCCAACATCTGCCGCCACCGCAATTCGATCATGGCGACGGGCTGCGGTCCCGCCGACCGGCTGACCTGCCCCTACCACGGCTGGACCTACCGGCTCGACGGGCGGCTCACCGGCGTGCCCGGCATGCAGGGCATCCCGGGTTTCCGGCGCGAACCCCACGGCCTGTTCCCGGTGCGGATGGAACTCTGGCAGGGCGCGATCTTCCTGACCTTCGACGAAGGTGCACCCGACCTGACGACATGGCTCGGCAACTACCCCGACCTCGCGGGCAGCCACCGCATGGCCGACATGGTCTGCACCTGGGAAATCGAGATCGAGACGCGCTGCAACTGGAAGCTCCTGCTCGAAAACGCGATGGAGACGTACCACACCGGGATCGTGCACGAGAAAACCGTGGGCGCGCAGACCTCGGTCAGCTTTCCGACGCAGGGCGAGTGGCTGGCGATCCAGGTCATCTCGACCCGGTCCATCGCCACGCTGGGCGATGCCGCGCCCCCCTTCCCGCCGCTCCCCACGCTCGACGCGCAGGCCCGTCAGGGCACCTATTTCACCCTCATCCACCCCACGACCCAGTTCGCGCTGGCGCAGGACTGCGCCTGGTGGCTGGCGGTGCGCCCCCTCGCCGTGGACCGGTCGGTCCTGTGGGTGGGCGGCATGTTCCCCCGCGCCGCGCTGGACCTGCCCGATTTCGCCACCCGCGCCGCCCCCTACTACGCCCGGTGGGAGGCCGTCGCGCGCGAGGATGTGGACATCCTGGAACGCCAGCAGATCGGACTGTCGTCGGTCTACGCCGAACCCGGCCCCCTGTCCTGGCGCGACGACATGGTGCTGGCGATGAACACCTGGGTCCAGGCGCGGCTCGCGGGCCGCTAGCCGGGCTTCACGAACGCATGGACGCTGTGCCCGCTGTCCCCGGTCCGGGCCTGCTCGGGCACCCCCGCCCGCCGCAGCGCCCGGGCCGACACCAGCGCGGCCACGTCCAGCCACCGGAACCCCTCGAAATGGCGCAGCACGTCGCGCGCCAGATCGTCCGCGCCCACCCGGCGCACATGGTCGCGCTGGCCGAAGCGGTGCAAGCGCTCCGCGTCGGTCAGGCCGGGCGACAGGTCCTCGTCCGACCGCCCCGGCGCGATGGGCACCTGCAGCACATGAAAGCCCCCCGGCGCCAGGCAGGCGTTCATCGCGGGGATCACCTGCGACAGGGGCGCGGGCACATGCTCCAGCACATGGGAATGGACGTACCCCGCGACCGACCCGGGCCGGAAACACGCCCCCGGATCGCACAGGTCCACCCGGATCAGCGGCACCGGACGGGCGGGGTAGCGCGCAGGGTCGATGTCGGCGGGAGTATAGGTGCGGGGGAAGCGCGCATGCAGAAGCCGCGCGATGCCGGGTTCGGGCGCCAGATGCACCACCGGCAGCGCGACGTTGCGCGGGTCGGCGGGCACATGCGGCAGGACCAGCGCCATCAGCCGGTGCCGCTCCTTCGCGCCGCAGCCCGCGCATTCCGCCCCCGGCCGCCCGGCAAAGGGCACGAAGTCGCGGCCCCCGCAGACCGGGCAGAGCGGACCGGACGACAGCCATGCGCCCAGCCCGCGCACCGCGTCCCTACCGCGCGCCGAAGGCCCAGGTCCCGCCAGGGCCACTGACGGTCACCGCCGCCAGGGCCGCATCGGGGACCGGCGGCAACACCTCGCGCGCGCCGCGGGCGGGGCGGGCGGTCACATGGGACAGCCCGCCCCGGCAGCCCATCAGCGGACCCTGCCAGGCCACCGCCCCCCGCGGCCGCACGCCCGCGCACATCCCGCCGTCCGACGTCAGCACCGTCAGCGTGCCGGGATACAGGATCGCCGCCTCCGGCACCGGCCCGCCGGGCGCCGCGACCGGACCGGGCGTCGCCGCGCACCCCGCCAGCAGCAGCACCCACGCGACCGCTGCCCTCATGCCGGCCACAACAGCGGGATCAGCGCGCAGCACACCACCGCCGTGACGATGTTCAGGGGCACGCCCACCCGGATGTAATCGGTGAACCGGTACCCGCCCGGCGCATAGACCATCATGTTCGTCTGGTACCCGATGGGGGTCGCAAAGGCGAGCGTGGCGGAAAACATCACCGCCACGGCAAAGGGCCGCGGGTCCAGCCCCAGACTGACGCCCAGCTGCACCGCGATCGGCGTCAGGATCACCGCGACCGCGTTGTTCGACAGGAATTCCGTCAGCACCAGCCCGAACACGTAGACCGCCGCGATCGCAGCCCAGGGCGGCAACCCCACCAGCCCCGGCGCCACCCAGCCCACGATCATGTCCACCGCGCCGGTGGCATCGAGCCCCGCCCCCACCGCGATCATCCCGAAGATCATGGCCAGAAGCCGCGCCTCGACAAAATCGAACGCCTCGTCCGCGTCGATGCAACGCGTCAGCAGGATCACGACGACCCCCAGGAACGCCAGCACCTGGATCGGCGCGACCTCCAGCGCCGACAGCCCCACCACGCCCACCAGCGCCCCGATGGCAATGGGCGCATGCGTCCGGCGATAGGCCCGCGCCGACGGCCGGCCGATGTCCACCAGTCCCTGATCCTCGGCCAGCCGGCCGATATCGGCCGCGGCCCCTTCCAGAAGCAGCGTATCGCCCACCTGCACCTCGACCTCGTCGAGCATGCGCGCCCCGATGTTGCGGTTCCGCCGGTGCACCGCCAGCGGATAGACGCCATAGCGCCGCCGCAACCGCAACTCGCCCAGCGTGCGCCCGATCATCCGGCAGCCCGGCGTGATCAGCACCTCGACCGTCGAGGTCGCCACCGACGACAGCTTGTCCACCAGCGCCACGTCCTTGGACTTCTGCAGGCCCAGAAGCTCGGCCACCTCGGTGCGCAGCACCACGCGGTCGCCCGCCTCCAGCACCACCGGGTCCATGTCGCGGCGAAGCGAGGCATCGCCGCGCAGCACGTCCACCACCCGCATCCCCTCGCGCTTGAAGATCTCGACGTCCAGCACCCGGCGGCCGACCAGCGCCGACCCCTCGGGCACGGCGACCTCGGTGAAGAACTTCATCTTCTTCCGGTCGGTCAGCATCGCGGCCATGCTGTCGCGCACCGGCAGCAGGTGGCGCCCCACCAGCCACAGGTACAACGCCCCCGCAATGGTGACGGCGATCCCCAGAGGCGCGATCTCGAAGATGCCGAACGGCTCCAGCCCCTGCGCGCGGGCGACGCCGTCCACCAGGATGTTGGTGGACGTCCCGATCAGGCTGATCATGCCGCCCAGCACCGTGATGTAGCTGAGCGGGATCAGCATCTTCGACGGCGCCGCCCCGATGGACTTGGCCAACTGAACGACCACCGGGATCATCACGGCGACCACGGGAGTGTTGTTCATGATGGCCGATGCCCCGGCCACGGCCCCGAACAGGCCCCCCACGGTGCCGCGCGGGCGGGCTTGCGCGTTGCGGTCCACCCAGCCGGTCAGAAGCGACAGGGCCCCGGTGCGGACCAGCCCGCCCATCAGGACGAACATGAAGGCAATCGTCCAGGGCGCGGAATTCGACAGCACGTCGCCCGCCTCATCCACCGGCAACAGGCCCAGAAGCAGCATCAGCCCCGCGCCGCCCATCGCCACCACCTCGGGCGGGCGGATCTCGCGCAGGAACAGCACGAACATGCCCAGCACGATGGCGATGGCGGCCCAGGCCGGGCCGTCGCCCGTCAGTCCGATGTCGATCATTCCGCCCCTGTCACCGTCCGCGCGACCCTGCCGCGCCGCGGCGCAGTATCGGCAGCGGCACTGGCCGGGGCAAGGTCCGCAGGCCGGCGCGGCTGAACTAGGAACACGCCCACCAGCATCAGCGCCACGGCAGCCCAGACGGTCGGCGCATAGCGTTCCCCCAGGAACAGCATCGCCCAGATCAGCCCGAAACCGGTGACAAGGTAACTGACCTGCGCGGCAAAGACCGCGCCTGCGCGGCCCACCATCCAGACATAGGCGGTGTACACGACCGCGTTGATCACCGCGATCGCGGCAATCGCGGCCTCTGGCGCGCCAAGGCCTGCGCGCGGGTCGATGAAACTGCCGGTCAGGATCGCCCCCGGCAGCGACAGGACGATCCCGAACACCGACGCGCCATACAGCACCGCGATGGGGTCGATCCCGGCCGTGCCCCATTTCGCCAGCACATTCGCCTCGACCGCATAGAACAGCGGCCCGATGATGGCGAGCGGCAGGAACACCAGCATGGCCCGGTCGGGCAGGCTGGCTTGCGGAGCCGCGATCAGGACGACACCAAGGATGCCGCAGGTCAGGCCCGCCAGCCGCAGCCAGCCGAAACGGTCGGTTCCCATCGCCAGCGCCAGCGGAAAGGCCAAGAGCGGCACCGTAGACAGCATGATCGAGTTGATGCCCGACGGCAGGTACACCGCCGCCTGCAGGGCCGAGATCGACGGCAGGACCGACCCCAGAAGCGCCACCACCAGATAGACCCGGATCGCATCGCGGTGCAGGGGCAACCCCTTGCCCCGCAGGGTCTGGATCGCGCCCAGAAGGACGGACGCGATCACCACCTGCCAGAAGATCAGGCCGAGGTGCCGGTGCCC
>DBBA01000214.1 GCA_002291955.1 Rhodobacteraceae bacterium UBA996
AGATGTCGTCGGCCTCGGCCACGTCCTCGACCTTGACCTGCACCAGCGTCCGCGCCTCGGGGTCGAGTGTCGTCTCCCACAGCTGTTCCGGGTTCATCTCGCCGAGCCCCTTGTAGCGTTGCAGGGTCAGGCCCCGCTCGCCCTCATCAAGGATCGCCTTGAGCAGCGTCAAGGGCCCGTGCACCGGCACGGTCTTGTCCCGCCGCACCAGCATCGCGGGGGCGCCGTACACCTCCTGCAACGCCGCGGTGAACCCACCCAGCCGCCGCGCCTCGCCCGACCGCAGGGCCGGACCATCCAGCGTCCGCACTTCCTCGACCCCGCGCAGCACGCGCCACAGCCGGATGCCGCCGTCCTGCGTCGGCCGCCCCTGCCAGCCCTTCTCGTATTCCACCGCGATCAGGTCCAGCCGCGTGGCCACCCGGTCCGCCAGCCCCTGCAGATCGCCCGTCTGCCCGGCCACGAAGGCCCCGGCAATGGCCGCCTGCTCCAGCACGGTCTGCGGGTAATGCGTCGGGAACGCCACCAGACTGCGCTTCACCGCGCGTGCTTCCTCGACCACGCGGGCCAGATCCGCCCCCGCCCGCTCCTCGGACCCGGTGCGCAGCACGGCGCCCTCGATGCCTTGCGCGATCAGGTAATCCTCCAGCGCCGCCTGATCCTTCAGGTAGACCTCGGATTTCCCCCGCGCGACCTTGTAGAGCGGCGGCTGCGCGATGAACAAATGCCCGGCCTCGATCAGGCTCGGCATCTGCCGGAAGAAGAACGTCAGCAGAAGCGTCCGGATATGCGCGCCGTCCACGTCGGCGTCCGTCATGATGACGATCTTGTGGTAGCGCAGCTTGCCCAGATCAAACTCGTCCCGCCCGATCCCGGTGCCGAGCGCGGTGATCAGCGTCCCGATCTCCTGGCTGCCCAGCATCCGGTCGAAACGCGCGCGTTCCACGTTCAGGATCTTGCCGCGCAGGGGCAGCACCGCCTGATTGGACCGCGCCCGCCCCTGCTTGGCCGACCCACCGGCGGAATCACCCTCGACCAGGAACAGTTCCCGCTTCTCGGGGTCCTTCTCCTGACAATCGGCCAGCTTCCCCGGCAGCGACGCGATATCCAGCGCCGATTTCTTCCGCGTCATCTCGCGCGCCTTGCGCGCCGCTTCCCGCGCCAACGCGGCCTCGACCACCTTGCCGACGATCATCCGCGCAGGACCCGGGTTCTCCTCGAACCACTCGGCGAGCTTCTCGTTCATCAGGCTCTCGACCGCGGGCCGCACCTCGGACGACACCAGCTTGTCCTTGGTCTGGCTGGAAAACTTCGGGTCGGGCACCTTGACCGACAGCACGCAGGTCAGCCCCTCGCGCGCGTCATCCCCGGTGAAGGCGATCTTTTCCTTCTTCGCCAGCCCCGACTGCCCGGCGTACAGGTTCATCGTCCGCGTCAGCGCGCCCCGGAACCCGGCCAGATGGGTGCCGCCATCCCGCTGCGGGATGTTGTTGGTAAACGGCAGCGTCGTCTCGTGGTAGCTGTCGTTCCACCACATGGCGACTTCCACGGTGATTCCGTCGCGTTCCCCGGCAATCCAGATCGGTTCGGGGATCATCGGCGCCTTGTGCCGGTCCAGGAACATGACGAACTCGCGCACGCCGCCCTCGTAGAACAGGTCGGATTGCAAGGGTTCCGCGGGCCGCTCGTCGCGCAGCGATATCCGCACGCCCGAGTTCAGGAACGCCAGTTCCCGCAACCGGTGCTCCAGCGTGGCGAACTTGTAGTCGAGGTTCGAGAACGTCTTGGTGGACGCGAGGAACCGCACCTCGGTCCCCTTGCGCCCGTTCGCCTCGCCCACGACGCGCAGGGATTCCACCGTATCCCCGGTCTCGAACCGCGCGTAATGCTCCTTGCCCCCGCGCCAGATGCGCAGCTCCAGCCAGTCCGACAGGGCGTTCACGACGGAAACCCCCACGCCGTGCAACCCGCCCGACACCTTGTAGCTGTTCTGGTCGAATTTCCCGCCCGCGTGCAGCTGGGTCATGATGACCTCGGCGGCCGAGACGCCTTCCGTCGGGTGCAGGTCGGTCGGGATGCCGCGCCCGTTGTCGCGCACCGACACGCTGTTGTCGGCATGGATCGTCACGGCCACTTCGGTGGCATGACCGGCCAGCGCCTCGTCGATGCCGTTGTCCACGACCTCGTAGACCATGTGGTGCAGCCCCGACCCGTCATCGGTATCCCCGATGTACATGCCGGGCCGCTTGCGCACGGCCTCCAACCCCTTGAGGACCTTGATGGAATCGGCGCCGTAGTCGGCCTCGGCGCGTGCGGTTTCCGCCATGCGTGGAACCTGCCCTTGTTGACTGCGGACTTATAGCGTCCGCCCCCGGGATTGTCACGGGACGGACACAAGATTTGGTGGTCCGCGCCCCCCGTCAGGTGAACGGAATCACCAACCCCACGACGATCAGCAGGCCCCCCGAAATCCGGTTCAGCCGGGCGAGTGCCGCGGGCGACCGCAACAGCGCCCGCGCCCGGTCGATCATCAGGGCGAGCGCAAGGTTGCCCATCAGCGGAATGGTCATCGACACCGCAAGGATCGCCGCGATGTCGGGGCCGGTGACGGTGCGCAGGTCGAAGAACCCCGGCAGGACGCCCATGTAGAACAGGATCGCCTTGGGGTTGCCCACCACGGCGGCGACCCCCACGGCGAAGCCTGTCCACAGGCCCGGTCGCGTCAGGCGACTGTCGGCACCGATCGCCTCGCCGCCCTTGCGGATCAGGCCCCAGCCCATCCACAGGAAGATCGCGGCGGCGACCCATTTCATCACCGTCAGCGCCTCGCCCCACTGGCCCAGCACCCAGGACATGCCCAGGATCGCCAGAAGCGGCCACATGGCATCGCCGACCACGACGCCGGTCGCCAGCGGCCAGGCCTGCGCAAACCCGCCCGACAGCGCACGGGCCAGGATCGCCACCCAGACCGGACCGGGCGTGATGAACAGAAGGAAGATCGCGCCCGCGTAAAGCGCCAGTTGATGCAGGGTGACGGTCATGGTGCGCCTGCCTGCCACGGCGCAGGGCCGCGCGAAAGGGGCCTCAGGCAGGAACCACCTCGGACCCGCCATCGCCCGCCCGCACCGCGAACCCCTGCGCCTCTGCGCCCAGACCCTCGAACAGCGCGGCCTCGGTCCCGGTCATCCAGGCCTGCGCGCCCAGCGCGATGACTTCGTCATACAGCGCCGCGCGGCGGCCGGGGTCCAGATGCGCCGCGACCTCGTCCAGCAGCAGCACCGGCGCCGCGCCGATGTCGGCCGCCAGCGCGCGCGCATTGGCCAGCACCAGCGACAGCAGAAGCGCCTTCTGCTCGCCGGTCGAGCATCGTTCGGCGGGCATCCCCTTCTCGGCATAGACGGCCGCCAGATCGTCCCGGTGCGGCCCGGCCAGCGTGCGCCCCGCGCCCATGTCCGCCCGCCGCCCCTGCGCCAGCGCCTCGGCCAGCCCGGCCTCGTCCCAGGGGGCACCCTCGGCGCCCTCGGGTCCGACCAGCACCAGATCGGCCCCCGGAAACGCCGTCGCGGCCCCCGCCTGCGCGCGCGTCAGCCGCGCCACCGCCCGCCTGCGCGCCGCATCCAGCGCCGCGCCCGC
>DBBA01000215.1 GCA_002291955.1 Rhodobacteraceae bacterium UBA996
GGGCAGCGCGCGCGAGCAGGGCATCGGCCTCGACCCGATAGAGATCTGTTTCGCCGACGAAGCCCGGGTCGGCCACGCTGCCCTTCTTCGGCGTGCAGCCCGCGGTGCTGGATGCCACGACGGGGGTCGAGATCACCACGAGCCCGGCCGAGGGCGTGCTCGTCATCAAGGACAGCTGGCCCGGCCAGATGCGCACCGTCTGGGGCGACCACGAGCGGTTCGTGAAGACGTATTTCTCGGACTACAAGGGCACCTACTTCACCGGCGACGGCTGCCGCCGCGATGCGGACGGCTACTACTGGATCACCGGCCGGGTGGACGACGTGCTGAACGTGTCCGGGCACCGGATGGGCACGGCCGAGATCGAGAGCGCGCTGGTGGCGCATCCGGCGGTGGCCGAGGCGGCCGTCGTGGGGTTCCCGCACGAGATCAAGGGGCAGGGCATCTACTGCTACGTCACGCTGATCACCGGGCAGGCGTATACCGACGCGCTGAAGAAGGAGCTGCGCGACTGGGTCCGCAAGGAGATCGGCCCGATCGCCAGCCCCGACCACATCCAGTGGGCCCCGGGCCTGCCCAAGACCCGGTCGGGCAAGATCATGCGCCGGATCCTGCGCAAGATCGCCGAGAACGACACGGGCGCGCTCGGCGACATCTCGACCCTGGCCGACCCGGGCGTGGTGGACGACCTTATCGCCAACAGCCTGGCCAAGGCCTGAGGCGTCGGGACGCGGAGGCGGGGGGCTCTGCCCCCCGGCCCGGCCCGTCGGGCCGGGCTCCCCCCGGAGTATTTGGGCAAGGATGAAGCAGAGGCCGCGGGCCTTGCGGGGACGCCTTGCGGGGCCTGTCTGCGGGCGCTAGGCAGGCGGCCCGAATGCCCCAGCCGAAGTCCCGGAGGACCCCATGGCCGACACCGTCTCGCCTGATGCCTATGCCGTTTCCGCCGAGGAACTGCGCCAGTTCATCGAGCGCTACGAGCATCTCGAGGCCGAGAAGAAGGACATCGCCGACCAGATGAAGGAGGTGATGGCCGAGGCCAAGGGGCGCGGTTACGACACCAAGGCGATGCGCCGGGTCATCGCGCTGCGCAAGCGCGACAAGGACGACCTGGCCGAGGAAGAGGCGGTGATCGAGGTGTACAAGGCCGCGCTGGGCATGGCCTGAGGCCCGGCCCGAGGCCCAGCTTGGGGCCCAGCCCGGGGCCGGTCAGGGCAGCATCACCCGGACACCCGGCAGGCGGGCGATCCGCGACAGGTCGGCATCATAGGCGCGGCTGACGGCGTCCACATGGGCGTCGGTCCAGCCGGGCAGCGTCACCTCCTCGTCCAGGGCGCCGGGCAGGGCGTGGCGTTCCAGGTGGTCGGCCATGATCGCGCGCCGGGCCGCGGGCGTGGCCGGGGGCGGATCGGCCAGCGCCGTGCGCAGCGCCAAGAGGCCGTCGCGGTCGATCAGGTCGGCCAGCGGTTCGAACGCGCTGCGCAGCGGCGTCATCGGGTCGATCCCCGCCACGGCACAGACGATCTCGGGCCAGAGAAGCGGCGCATCCTCGTTGCACCAGACGGTCACGGCCGCTTCGGGCACGGTGCGGGTCAAGAGGGCGAGGGTGGTCGCCCAGGACAGCCGCATGGGATCGGCACCCGACAGGAAGTCGGCCAGGGTCCGGTCGCGGGTCAGGCCGTGCGCGGCGGTGACGAAGGTGGCCGGGTTGCGGATCGCCAGGGCAAAGGACACGTCGTGGTCGGGAAAGAGGTCGGCCAGCCAGGCCGGCTTGTCAGCGAAGCGGCCGTACAGTTGCCCGCCCTCGAAGATGTTGTTCGGTCCGCAGATCAGGCTGTCATAGCTCAGGATGACACGCCGGGCTTTGGTGCCTTCGGTCAGTTCGTCCACCAGCATGGCCTGCGTGTCGGCGCTGGCGCGCTGGCCGCGCAGCTTCAGGAGCACCTCGTGCAGCAGTCCGCGGTAGCGTGCGGGACCGGGGACCGCCACGCCCTGGGCGGCCAGCGTCTCGCGGTTCTTCAGGAGCGTGCGCAGGAGCCGCTCGCCGTCGGTGGCGTGGGCGCCGATGTGGAAGACGATCTGCAAGGCGTGGGTCCCGGGGCGGCGTGGCACAGCGCGCGATCATAGGGGCTTTTGCGGTCTGCGGAACGGGCGGCGGCGGCGCTGGGCGGACTTGGCCGCAGGGTGTGGCGCGGAAGGATCAGCGGGCGCTTCCGCTGGCATCCGATCCCGGCTAACTGGTAGGGACCAGAGGGAGCGTACATGACCGACCGCGACGCGATCATTGCGCACGTCGAGGGCGCGCTGGGGCGCGAGGATGCGACCCAGCCCCTGTATCGCCGGCTGGCGCGGGCGCTGGCCGACGCCGCGGGGCAGGCGGGGCCGGACGGCGCCCTGCCCAGCGAGCGCGCGCTGGCCGCAGCACTGGGGATCAGCCGGGTGACCGTGCGCCGGGCGCTGGACGATCTGGCGCGCGACGGGCGGGTGACCCGGCGCCAGGGCGCGCGGACCACGGCCGCGCTGCGGGTGGAAAAGCGGCTGTCGGCGCTGACCGGCTTCTCGGACGAGTTGCGCGGGCGGGGGGCCGTGCCCGGCCAGCGCTGGCTGGCGCGCCAGATCGTGCTGCCGACCCCGTCCGAGGCGATGGCGCTGCAGATGTCGCCCGCCGACCGGATCGTGCGGCTGATCCGGGTGCGCACCGCCGATGGCCAGCCCCTGGCGCTGGAACGCGCGGCGGTGCCGCAGGCGATCCTGCCGTCGGGTGATCTGGTGGGCGATTCGCTCTATGCCGCGCTGGCGCGGTTGGGGGCGTCCCCGGTGCGCGGCGCGCAGCGCATCCGCGCAGGGATCATGAGCCGCGCCGAGGCCGAGGTGCTGGGCAGCGATCCGGGCAGCCCGCTTCTGATCGTGGAACGCCGCTGTTTCCTGGCCGACGGGCGCCCGGTCGAGTTCACCGAGACCCGCTACAACGGCGAGCGCTACGATTTCCTGACCGAGCTTGGCGGCTGACCCGGTATAGACCAGCGCAATACCGCTTGCCTGCCGGTCTGCCGGTGCCATGATCGCGGCGCAAGGCAGCGGGGCAAGGCAGCGGGGGGCGCGATGCCGGGGATCCTGGCCCAGGTGCGGGGGCGGCTGATCGTGTCGTGCCAGCCGGTCCCGGGCGGCCCGATGGACCGGCCCGAGATCACGGCGGCCTTTGCGCGCGCCGCGCTGGACGGGGGCGCGGCCGGGCTGCGGATCGAGGGGATCGCCAACCTTGTCGCGGTGCGGGCGGCCACGCGGGCCCCGGTGATCGGGCTGATCAAGGTGGACCTGGCCGACAGTCCGGTGCGCATCACCCCCACGGTTGCCGACGTGCAGGCGCTGGCTGCGGCAGGCGCAGACATCATCGCCTTTGATGCCACCGACCGCCCGCGGCCCGAACCCCTGTCCGGGATCGTCGCGGCGATCCATGCGGCCGGGCGGATCGCCATGGCCGACTGTGCCTCGGCCGATGACGCGCGGCGTGGCGTGGCGCTGGGCTGCGCGGTGCTGGGGTCCACCATGGCGGGCTACACCGGCGGGCCGGTGCCGGACGGGCCTGACCTTGCGCTGGTCGCGGACCTGGCGGCGCTGGGGCGCTTCACCGTGGCCGAAGGGCGCTATCAGGTCCCCGCGGATGCGGCCGCGGCGGTTGCCGCAGGGGCGGATGCGGTGGTGGTCGGGTCCGCGATCACCCGGCCGGAACATGTGACGCAGTGGTTCGTGGCCGCGATGGATGCGGCGCCGCGCAAGGTGACCGCATGACCGCGGTGCTGGCGGCCGACATCGGCGGGACCAAGGTGCTGGCGGCGCTGGTGGCGGGGGCCACGGTCTCGGCGCGGCGCGTGGTGGACACCGCACGCGACGCAGGCCCCGACGCCTGGACGGCCGCACTGGGGCAGGCCGCGCGCGACTGGGCGGGTGGCTGGCGGGGTCTGGGCGTCGCCGTGACGGGGGCCGTGGCGGACGGGCGCTGGCGCGCGCTGAACCCCGGCACGCTGGACATCCCCGCGGACTATCCGCTGGCCGACCGGGTGCAGGCGCTGACCGGCGCCGTGCCGGTGCTGGCCAACGATGCGCAGGCCGCGGCCTGGGGCGAGTACCGGTTTGGTGCGGGCGCGGGGCGCGACACGGCGTTCCTGACCGTGTCGACCGGGATCGGCGGGGGGCTGGTCCTGGGTGGGCGGCTGGTGGGCGGGCACACCGGGGTCGCGGGCAGTTTCGGGCAGATGACCGACGGCGGTCTGCGCGTCGAGGACATGGCCAGCGGTCGCTGGATCGCCGCCGAGGCCGCGCGGCGCGGCCACGCCCTGGATGCCCGCGGGGTCATTGCCGCGGCGGCCGATGGGGCGCACTGGGCGGCCGAGGTGATCGGCCAGTCCGCGGGGCGCGTGGCCGACCTGTGCCGCAATGTCCTGTGGGCCGCCGACCCCGCCGTGATCGTGGTGGGCGGCGGTGTGGGCCTTGCGCCCGGCTACTTGCCCCGCCTGCGCGATGCGCTGGATGCGCTGGTCCCCGGCGTGGGCGCGCGGATCGTGCCCGCCGCGCTGGGCGCGGACGCGGGCGTGATCGGCATGGCCGCCCTGGTGACCGACACCGACCCGACAACCGAGAACCGACAGGAGGATCTGCAATGACAACCACGAAGACCCTGATGGCTGGCGCCGCCGCGCTGGCGATGCTGGCCGGGGCCGCGCAGGCCCAGGTCACCGTGCTGGGCTGGCCCGGTGGTCCCGAGGAGACGGCGCTGCGTGCGGTCGCCGAACTCTACAACGCCCGCCCCGACGTGGCGGCCGAGGACAAGGTCGAGCTTCTGTTCACCTCGCGCGACGGGTTCTTCGACAAGCTGCAGGTGGACCTGGCGGCGGGGTCCACGGCCTTCGACGTGAACCTGATCGCGACCTATTCCATCGGCCGCTACGCGCCGTTCATGGAACCCGTCACCCTGTCCGACCAGGCGGGCGCGGTGTTCGGCGACACGGTGCTGTCCACCATGCAATTCGACGGCCAGCAGTATGGTGTGCCGACCGACCTGTCGCTGCACTTCCTGTATTTCCGGCAGGACCTGATCGACGCGCTGATGGCCGATGACGCGGCCAAGACCCGCTATGGCGACATTGCCGAACAGTACCTCGGCAAGCGGCTGGAACCCAAGGCCCCCGCCGACTGGACGTGGGAGGATTTCGCGGCCAACGCGCTGCACTTCACCCAAGCCGTGAACCCCGACAGCCCGACGCGGTACGGCACGGTGATCCAGGCCAAGAACCTTCTGTTCAACATGATGGTGTTCCATTCCTGGCCGCGCAGCTACGGCGCGGACTGGATGGATGCCTCGGGCGCCGTGACGGTGGACAGCGAGGCGTATCGCACCGCCCTGTCCATGGCGAAGATGCTGTTCGACGCGGGCGCGACGCCGCCCGATTCCACGTCGTATGAATATGCCGAGGCGAACGCGGCGTTTTCCTCCGGTCAGGTCGCGGCCATGGTCCAGTGGAACGCGGCGGCAGGGGAACTGACCGGCGCGCAGCCCACCACCGCCACCACCGCCACCACCGCCCCGCCTGCCGGGCCGGACGGACGCTTTACCCACATCCACGGGCTGGGGCTGGGTCTGAACGCGGCGTCCGACAACAAGGAGGGGGCGACGGCGTTCCTGCAGTGGCTGTCCACCGAGGAAGCAGCCCTCGCCTATGCCCGGGCGGGGGGCGCGCCGGGGCTCGCGGGCGCGACAGTCGCGCAGCTGGCGGCCGAGCGGCCTGATCTCGTGCAGGTGGGCGAGTTCGCGTCCACCTACGGGTTCGTGATGAACGGCGGCACCTCGGCCAATGCGCTGTCGGTCTACGAAGCGCAGGCGGCCGAGTTCACCGGCTACTGGGCGGGCACGCAGGACCTGGACACCGCGCTGGCCAATGCCACGGCCAAGATGACCGAACTGCTGAAGTAGTCCACACCGGGGGCGGCGGCCCGGTCGCCGCCCCCGTCCGTCAGGATCCCCGATGCCCGGCCCGACGCGCACCGAGAACGCCATCCTTGCCAGCCCGATGGTGCTGTTCCTGCTGGCGATACTCGGGTTTCCCGCCGTCCTGAGCGTGGTCTATGCCTTGTCCGAGACCACGTTCCAGACACTCTCCACCCCGCGCTTCACGGGGTTGGCGAATTTCGCCGCCGTCTGGGGCGATGCCGCCTTCTGGCGCGCGGCGTGGTTTTCGCTGCGCTTCGCCGCGATCACGGCGGTGCTGCAATGCGCACTCGGCCTGTTCCTGGCGGTGTATCTGGCGCCCCTGATCCGGCGGCATGGCTGGATGGTGGCCATCCTGATCGTGCCGATGATCGTGGCGCCCGCGATGATGGGGCTGATGTACCGGCTGGTCCTGCACGAGTTCGTCGGCCCCGTGCCGCACTACATGTTCGCGGTCTTCGGCTGGTCGCCCGCGTT
>DBBA01000329.1 GCA_002291955.1 Rhodobacteraceae bacterium UBA996
GGCGCGGCCTTTTCCATTTCGGGGACCGCTGCGACCCGCCCCCCCCGCGATCCGGCGCGCGACCGTCAACAATTCCACGGATTCGCACGCCCGGGACCACGTTGCTGCCGCAATTGCCCCGCATGACCGCAGGCGGATGGGGGCCGGAGTGTGTTCTCCGGTCCGGCCGTTGCGGGGTCCTGACCCCGGACGCGCCAGGCAAATCGGAAGGGTTGGGCCATGCGGGCAGTATTCGGACTTGTTCTTCTTCTTGGTGTCGGACTGGCCGGCGCGGCCGTCTACATGGCGCGCGGCTACATCTCGGAATACCAGGCGGCGCTTGCTGCGGCACGGGCCGCCGCGGCCCCGCAGGTCGAGATGGTCGATGTCATCGTGACCACGGCCAAGGTCGCCTTTGGCGAGCGCCTGACGACCGACAACACGGCGATCCGCAAGTGGCCCAAGGACGCGCTGCCCGAAGGCGCCTTCACGTCGGTCGAGGAGATGTTCCCGCAGGGCTTCGAGACGCCGCGCCGCGCGCTGCGCGTGCTCGAGGCGGGCGAGGTCGTGATGCAGGTCAAGGCGACCGAACCGGGACAGGACGCGGGCGTCGCCTCGCGCCTGGGACCGGGGATGCGGGCCTTCACCATCCAGGTGGACGCGCAGTCGGGCGTGTCGGGCTTCCTGCGCGCGGGCGACAACGTCGACGTGTTCTGGACCGGCCGTGCGCCGGGCAGCGACCGCGGCGAGTTCACGCAGCTGATCGACTCGGGGCTGCGCATCATCGCCATCGACCAGGACGCCAACATGGACCGCGAGGAGGTCGTCGTGGCCCGCACCGTGACGGTCGAGGTGTCGCCGCAGCAGGTCGCGAACCTGGCGCAGGCGCAATCCTCGGGACGCCTGTCGCTGGCCCTGGTGGGCGCGGCCGACACCACGGTCGCCGCGGCGATCCAGGTCGACCAGCGGTCGCTTCTGGGGATCGAGGAAGTCGTGGTCGAGCAGCAGGAGGCCGCGCAGGTCTGCACCGTGCGCACCCGCCGCGGCGCGGACATCATCGAGACGCAGGTCGAATGCCCGAAATGACGGCACGGGGCTGACGGCGCGTCCTGCGCGCCGTCGCGCCGTGACCCGACGGAAGACCGGGGCTGCCGATCCTGCGGCCCCGACACTGGCGGCGCAACACCCTATGGGGTGCGGCGCCGCCAACGAACATAGATGTTGCGCTGTGTTGCCAGTTATCCACATCAAAGCTGGCATCCAACCTTATGATTCTTGTTTTGAATCCCGATCTCCCGCATCCTGCCGCGCAATCGGGCATGAAAAGACCCGGTCCATCGGGCGTGATCGGAGAGGCAGGTCACATGAAAATCGACAGGTTCTTGAAGGCCGTCCTGGTCGGCCTTGCCGTCGGGGCCGCCGTGGCTCCCGCCGTGCAGGCGCAGGACGCATTGCGTATTCTTTCGGGCGCGACATCGGGCGCGCTCGCCGTTCCCATGAACCGCGCCGTGGTGGTGGAAAGCGAGACACCGTTCGCGGAACTGTCCATCGCCAACCCCGCCATCGCCGACATCTCGACCTTGTCGGACCGCACAATCTACGTGCTGGGCAAGGCGCCGGGCCGCACCACGCTGACGCTTCTGGGCCCCGACGGGCGGCTGATCGCCAACGTCGATGTTCAGGTCGCGCCCGACGTGGCCGAGTTCAAGGAACGGCTCCAGCAGATCCTGCCGGGCGAGCGGATCGAGGTGCGCACGGCCAATGACGGCATCGTGCTGTCGGGCGTCGTGTCGTCGATCCAGAAGCTCGACCGGGCGCTGGACCTGGCCAACCGCTATGCCCCCGACCGGGTGTCGAACCTGATGGTCGTGGGCGGCACGCAGCAGGTGATGCTGAAGGTCCGCTTCGCCGAGATGAACCGGTCGGTGTCCAAGGGGCTGCAGGGCGGTCTGACCGCGCTGTTCGACAACGGCGGCGAAATCGGCGTGGGCGCCGCCGGCATCGGCAACCTTAGCGGGAACCCGATCCGCGGTGCCTTCGACGTGGGCCCGAACGCGGGCGGCATCGGCGCGGCGGTCACCATCGGCAACACCGCGCTCGAGGTGCTGTTCGCGGCGCTGGAAACCAAGGGCATGGTGCGCACCCTGTCGGAACCCAACCTGACGACCCTGTCGGGGCAGCAGGCCAGTTTCCTGGCGGGTGGCGAGTATCCCATCCCCGTGGTGGACGACGAGGGCGGCGTGACCGTCCAGTACAAGCCCTTCGGCGTGGAACTGACCTTCACCCCGCGGGTGGTGGATGGCGATGTCATCAACCTGGACATGGTCGCGGCGGTGTCGGGGCTTGACCCGTCCATCGTCGTGTCGGGCGGTGGCGGCTTCAGCTTCAACGCCTTCCGTCGGCGCGAAGCGCAGACCACCGTGGAAATGCGGGACGGCGAAAGCTTCGCCATCGCGGGCCTTCTGGAAGACGACTTCCAGGACAACGTCACGCAACTGCCGTGGATCGGCGACATTCCGATCCTGGGCACGCTGTTCCGGTCCGCCGACTATCAGCGCGACCAGTCGGAACTGGTGATCATCGTGACGCCCCACCTCGTGACCCCGGTCCGGGGCGAGGCGCTGGCGCTGCCCACCGACCGGGTCCGCCCGCCGACCGAGAGCGAGTTCTTCCTGTTCGGCCGGACGGTCGCGACCCCGAGTTCCGGGGCTGCGGGCGAGGTCGCGCGGCAGGACTTCACCGGCTCCTACGGCTATGTGATGGAGTGACGACGATGCGCGCGATCCCCAAGATCCTTCTCGGCAGTGTGGCCCTTCTTGCGCTGGCCGCCTGCGACCGCGGCGTCGGTTCGTCGTGGACGCAGGAAGCCGGGGCCTTCATCGACGAGGGCAACTTCGGCAACCCCACGATGAACAACATCCTCGTGCAGAACGGCGACCGCGACTTCACCATCGCGTTGCAGCAGCGCTTTGCCAATGAAGTGCCGGACACGATCAACTTCGAGTTCGACAGCGCCGTGCTGGACGCGAACGCCCAGGCGATCCTGCGCCAGCAGGCCGACTGGATCCGGCAGTTCCCCGAGGTGCGGTTCCGCGTCTATGGGCACACCGACCTGGTGGGCTCGAACGCCTACAACCAGGGGCTTGGCCTGCGCCGCGCCCGGGCGGCGGTGGCCTATCTGTCCAGCCAGGGCATCAGCCGGTCGCGGCTGGAAGCGGTCGCGTCGTTCGGCGAAACGCGCCCTGTGGTCCCCACCGCAGAACCCGAGCGGCGCAACCGCCGCACGGTGACCGAGGTCACGGGCTTTGTCGCGCGGCACCCGACAGTGCTGGACGGCAAGTATGCCCAGATCATCTACCGCGACTATGTCCAGAGCGCCCAGGCGGCCTCGGCGACCGAGGGCGGCGGCCTGGCGGCCATCGAAGGCGGCGGCGGCTGACAATTCCGCAGTCCGGGCCGGATCGTTCGCAATGACCGAACATTTGCGATCATCCGGCCCAATTCCTGCCCTTTTTGCCCGACATCTTCAGCCCCGTCGACGGTAGTTGCGTGATCGAGTCGCGCAGGACCGCCGCGGGGCTGATGATGTCAAGGGCCTGACCTGGCAACACTCCTGCTCTCGCTGCGGCCTGCCCAGTGAAAGGACGTGGGGCCGATGAGCGGGAAAGTCGCATTGCAGCCGGAACCGGCACCAATTCTGGCGTGCACGATCTCGCGCGACGTGCGCAAGTTCGACCTCTTGATCGAGGACATGGAACAGGAGCTGGGCGAGGGCTGGGGCGACCTGACCTTTGACGACGCCCGCGCGTTCCTGACCCAGCCCGAGGCGTCCACGCTCGAATTCGTCGCGATCGCGCTGGATGACGAGGACGAGACCGCGCTCGCCGCCATCGCCGAGATCATCAAGACCGCCACCGGGCGCAAGATCAAGGTCATCGTCATCGCCGA
Source organism: Rhodobacteraceae bacterium UBA996 (assembly GCA_002291955.1). Lineage (GTDB taxonomy): Bacteria > Pseudomonadota > Alphaproteobacteria > Rhodobacterales > Rhodobacteraceae > UBA996. The sequence goes on from DBBA01000329.1 coordinate 3,928, forward strand.
GGACGTGAGCCCGATCGCGCTGCACCAGCTGCTCAAGCTGGGCGCCGAGGAATTCGTCCCCTACCCCCTGCCCGAAGGCGCGCTGCGCGACGCCATCGAGCGCCTGCGCCGCCCCCCCGTCGCCGAAGTGGCCCAGACCCCCCGCGCCGGTGGCGGCGGCCCCGCCCGCGACGGCGTGGTGCTGCCCGTGCACGGGCTGGCCGGCGGCGTCGGCGCGACCACCTTTGCGGTCAACCTGGCCTGGGAACTGGCCAGCATGGGCGGCACGGGCAAGGACGCCAAGGACGCCAAAGACGGGCCCAAGGTCCTGATCATGGACCTGGACCTGCAGATGGGGTCGGTCTCGACCTTCCTCGACCTGCCCCGCCGCGAGGCGGTGTTCGAGCTTCTGTCGGACACCGCGACGATGGACAACGACGCCTTCCTGCAGGCGATCACCGTCTACAAGGACAAGCTCAGCGTGCTGACCTCGCCCGCCGAGATGATCCCGCTGGACCTGATCTCGTCCGAGGACGTGAAGCGCCTGATCGAGCGCGCGCGCGCCAATTTCGACTATGTCATCATCGACATGCCGCACACGGTCGTGTCCTGGACCGAAGCGGTGCTGGCGGCGGCGCATGTCTACTTCGCGCCGATCGAGATCGACATGCGGTCGGCACAGAACACGCTGCGGTTGGTGCGCCTCTTGAAGGGCGAGGAACTGCCGCACGAGAAGATGCGCTACATCCTGAACCGCGCGCCGGGCTTCACCGACCTGTCGGGCAAGGGCCGCGTCAAGCGGCTGGCCGAAAGCCTGGACATTGCCATCGAGGTGCAGCTGCCCGACGGCGGCAAGCAGGTCGCCCAGTGCGGCGACCACGGCACAACGCTGGCCGAAATGGCCCCGAAGAACCCGCTGCGCAAGGAAATCCTCAAGCTTGCCGCATCGCTGCACGCCTTGAACAAGTCCGCCGCCGAGGCCGGCTGAACCCCGTCAGGAAAGGTCGCCCCCCCGTGTTCTCCAAGTTCAAGAAGCCCGATGGCGGCCAGCCCGCCAAGCCCGCCGCCACCCTGCACAAGATCGACACGGCCGCCCCGCCCGCGCGCGGGCCCGCGGCCGCGGCTGCC
>DBBA01000330.1 GCA_002291955.1 Rhodobacteraceae bacterium UBA996
GCGCCTCGGAATCAGCCTTCACCGCCCGCCGCCTCTAGCTTTTCACCAGCCTGCTAGGGTGGTGTCCAGTTTCACTGTGGACACCGGACATGGCCGACGAGGCGCAGACCATCACCAAGGCTACCCTGAAGGCGCTGGTGCGGGGCATCGGGCGAGGTGATCGCGAGGTGCGCGACCCGGCCTTTCCGGGCCTGTCGGTCCGCGTCCGCGCCAGGGATGCGGCGTGGACCCTGAGAGGGCGATTCGTCGGCAAACAATCGACGTGGCGCATCGGCTCGATCAGCGACCCACAGCTGTCCGACCCCGCCGCCGCGCGGGCGCGCGCGCAGGAGGCGAAGGGCATGTTGGCGCGAGGCCTGGACCCGTCTCAATGGCTGCGCGCGCAGGAGAACCGGGGGGCGATGGTCCGCACGGGCGATGCGGCGCGCGACGGCCTTCTGTGGCCCGAGGCCGTCGCGGCGTTTCTCGCGGCGAAGTCCCAGGACCGCAGCCCGCACACGATCACGGACTAAAGGTATACGCTGAACGCCCCAGGGCTGCGCGGCGTGTTCGACGAGAGGCCGATCCGCTCCATCAGGCCGGTCGAGCTGCGCAAGGTGGTGAAGGGCATCGCCGCGGCGGGCAAGCCCGCCCAGGCGCAGCACGTCCTACGTGTCATCAAGAGCCTGTTCTCGTGGGCGGCGCAGGAGGAGGTGTTGGGCGAGGACGAGGCCGTTTCCCCGGTGGCCTTGGTGAAGGTGAAGAAGCACCGGGGCGCGCCCGGCTACGTGCCCACGCCCGAGGAGTTGGGGCGGCTGTTCTGGCGGCTGGACACAACGCCCATGCTGCCCGGGACCCGGTTCGCCGTGGCCTTGGTCGCCCTGACGGCGCAGCGCCGCGAGACGGTGGCGGCGGCCAGGGTGGCCGACTTCCGCCCGATGGCCGGGCGCGACGGTTGGGGCCTGTGGGTGATGGAGCCGGACCCGCTCATCGAGCACGACCGCCTCCACGTCCTGCCCCTGCCGCCGATGGCCTGGCAGATCGTCCGCGTCGCGAGGATGTGCGCGGCGGGGTCCGAGTACCTGTTCCCGCAGACCCGCCTACGGAACAAGGACGACGCGGGCGGCGGCCACATGTCCATGAAGGCATTGGCCGAGGCGCTGCAGGAGGCGGCGGGAGACCACATCAGCCCCCACGACATGCGCCGCGCCCTCGCCACCCACGGCCCCGAGGTGCTGGGCATCCGCGACGCGGACACGAAGCTCGTGTTGAACCACGCAACGGGCCGCCAGGACGTGACGGGGCGGCACTACGCCTTTCACCAGTCCATGCCCTGGAAGGCCGCCGTGCTGGAGAGGTGGGAGGGGTGGTTGGTGCAGCTGACCCGCCAGGCCGCGCCGCGCCCGGGGGCGTGGCCCGGGTTCCTGCCCGAGGTCGAGGCGACCGCCGCCCCTCCCCTGCTGTTGGCGGGGTGAAGCGCGTCGGCGTTGGCCGGGTCTGCCCCCCCGGCCGCCTCGCTGGCATCGCGGTTGACGTCGCGACTCCCTCTGCGCTGGATAGGCCATGAACTTCATCGCCAACGAGTCCGCGACCAAGCTCCGCGGCGGCTACTACACGCCCGCCGATCTGGCCGCGTTCCTGGCGCGCTGGGTTGCCGGGCCGCGCCCCGCCCGGGTGCTCGAACCGAGTTGCGGCGACGGGGCGTTTATCCGCGCGTGCGCCGCGGTGGCAGCGCCGGGCCTCCGGATGACCTGCTTCGAGCTTGATCCGGCCGAGGCCGAGACCGCCGCGAGGGCGGCCCGCGAGACCGGCGTGGACGCCGCAGTCACCCAGGGGGACTTCCTGGGGTGGGCGCTTCGCGAGATGGACGAGGGCGGGGAGCGGTTCGACGCGGCTGTCGGGAACCCGCCCTTCATCCGATACCAATACCTGCCCGAGCGCTTCCAGGTGCTATCGGAGCGCATCTTCGCGCGCCTTTCCTGCCGGTTCACGAAGCACACCAACGCCTGGGTCCCCTTCGTGCTCGCGTCGGTCGCGCTTCTCCGGCCGGGCGGCCGCCTCGCAATGGTGGTGCCGTCGGAGATCATCCAGGTCATCCACGCGCAATCGCTCCGGACCGTTCTCGGTCAGCAGTGCCGACGCGTGGTTGTGGTGGACCCCAAGGAGATTTGGTTCGAGGACACGCTGCAGGGCGCGGTCATACTGATGGCCGAGAAGCGCGGCGACGGACGAGCGCCGTCCGAGGGGCTTGGCATCCTTCCCGTCCGGGGACGCTCCTTCGCGCGGCGCGACCCTGAGGAGGTGTTCAACGCGCCCCGCCTCGTCAGCGGCCGTGCCGTCGAAGGCAAGTGGACGCGCGCGCTGCTTCCGCCCCGCGTCCTCTCCCTCCTCGACACGGCGGAGGCGCTGCCCGCGATCCACCGCTTCCGCGACGTGGCAGAGGTGGACGTGGGCATCGTCACCGGGGCGAACGCGTTCTTCCTCGTGCCCGACGCGGTGGTGGAGGCGTTCGGGCTGAGGCGCTGGGCGCATCCCATGTTCGGCCGGTCAAACCACTCGCCGGGGGTGGTGTACGACGAGGCGCAGCACCGGGCGAACGCGCGGGCCGGGCTGCCCACCAACTTCCTCTGGTTCCCCGACGCTCGCGCCGCTGCCGACCCCGCCGCGCGGGCCTACATCCAGCGGGGCGAGGCGATGGAGCTGCACACGCGCTTCAAGTGCCGCGTCCGGTCCCCGTGGTTCAGCGTGCCATCCGTTCGCGCGTCCGAGGTCGGCATGCTCAAGCGCTGCCACGACGCGCCGAGGCTGATCCTGAACAGGGCGGGTGCCTTCACGACCGACACCGCCTATCGGATCCGCCCCCGCGTCGGGTCGTCCGCGCGGCTCGTCGCCTCCTTCCTAAACCCCCTCACCGCGCTGAGCGCCGAGCTGGAGGGGCGCACCTACGGCGGGGGGGTGCTGGAGTTGGTCCCGTCGGAGATCGAGCGCCTCCTCGTGCCGCTCCCCGCCGAGGCCCCCGACGTGGACGGCGTGGACCGGCGGTTCCGTTCGGCGGGGATGGAGGCCGTGCTCACCGGGCCGGGGGCCGAGGTGCTGGCCCAGGCCGGGCTGTCCCGAGAGGACGGGCTGGCGCTGGCCGAGGCGTGGTCGGACTTGCGGCATCGCAGGCAGCGGACCGGGGACAACGCGGCCGACGACGCGGAAGCCGCCTAGGGCCTGAACCCATTG
>DBBA01000144.1:0-5013 GCA_002291955.1 Rhodobacteraceae bacterium UBA996
AAGACCTACCAGATGGACCCCGGCAACGCCGGCGAGGCGCTGCGCATGATCGCCCGCGACCTGGCCGAAGGCGCCGACATGGTGATGGTCAAGCCCGGGATGCCCTACCTCGACATCTGCGCGGCGGTGAAGACCACCTTCGGCGTGCCGACCTTTGCCTACCAGGTGTCGGGCGAATACGCGATGATCATGGCCGCCGCGGGCAACGGCTGGATCGACCGGGACCGCGCGATGGTGGAATGCCTGATGGCCTTCAAGCGCGCCGGGTGCGACGGCATCCTGACCTACTTCGCCCCCGCCGTCGCCGAACGCCTCGGCCGTCTCGGCGCCTGACACCGGATTGGCGGCCCCGGCAGGACTCGAACCTGCAGCCATCCGCTTAGAAGGCGGTGCGTTTTATCCCTTTCCAGCCCCTGCGTCCACCCTAAATAGTAGCTTTTTCATGCATTTGGAGCTACCTTCCCCCTAGGCTGCCCTAACCCGCCCGAACCGCCCCCGGTTCGCTCACGGTTCGCAGGCAGGTCGCCACACGGTTCGCAAAGGGAAAGCGAGATGCCAGAGAGACTGACGGAGGCGCGGGTGAAGGCCCTCGCGTATGAGGGGAAGCCCGCCGTGGTGCGGGATGCGAAGGTGACGGGGCTCCTCGTTGCGGTGAACAAGACGGGGAAATCCTACAAGGTGCAGCGCGACCTCTGGCAGGGCCAGCGCGGGCGCAAGGTGCTGGTCAAGACCGTCCGCCACACCTTGGGCGGCACCGAGGAGATGACGCTGGACGATGCCCGCAGCCGGGCGCTCGCGGTGCTGGACCAGATCAAGCGCGGGATTGACCCGAACGCCCCGCCGCCTGACCCCTCGGCAGACGCGGGCGCATGGACGGTGCGGCGGATGTTCGAGGAGTACGGGGCCGACATGCGCGCCCGGGGCTGTGTCGAGAGGTCCGTGCTCGACATGATGGAGAGGCTGGACAGGTACCTGCCCAAGTGGGGGGACACGCCCATAACAGACGTGAAGCGGAGCGCCGCCCGCGACGAACACCGGCGGATCACCGACAAGCACGGGGCCACGACCGCGAACAAGGTGATGCGCGACTTCCGCGCCGCCTACAACTTCGCCCTCAAGGTGGTTGACGACCCGGATGCGCTGCCCGGCAACCCTGTGGCGGCGGTCACGTTCAACAAGGAGCGGGCCAGCAACCGCGTCATCATGCCTGACGACCTCGCGGACTGGTGGCGGCGGGTGCAGGCCCTGCCCAACCCGCTGCGCCGCGACATGCACAAGCTCGGGCTCCTCTCCGGCCTGCGCCCGGGGACGCTGGTGGCCCTGCGCCGCGACTGGGTGCGGCTGGGCGACAGGGCAATCTCCATCCCCCGGATGAAGTCGGGCCGGTCCTTCGACCTGCCCCTGTCTGGGCACATGGCAGACCTCGTGCGGCGGGCCATGGCGGCGGGTGACGTTCTGTTCCCGGGTGCGCCGTGGCTGTTCCCCTCCCGGTCCAGCAAGACGGGCGAGGTGATCGCCACGCAGGTCTGGAAGGAGAAGGCCCTGCCCAGCGAGACAGGCCACATCCTCCGCCACACCTACAGGACCATCGCCCAGCGGGCGGGCATCGACCGGGTGAACGCCCGGCTGCTGCTGGACCACACCGTGCCGGGGATTGACGGGGTGTACATCCACGAGCGCGCCCTGTTCGACACGCTGCTTGCCGAACAAGAGCGGATGACGGCGGCAATCCTCGCCCTGTTGGAGCCAACAACAGATCGCAGCACCGAGGGGGAAGTTTAGGGTTTACTGCCCGCCAAGGCCCGCGATACCATCGCCGCAGACTATGAAGCCGTGTCGGCTGCCCGGGAGCGCCGCGCACGGGGAGCGTCCCGCACCAGCGAGGGGCGCGGGCCAACCGGGAAGCGGGCCTGTCACCGAACTGACCGCCGCCGCAGGCGGTCCTTTGGTGACACCAGATGACAGACCACAACATTGACGTTGCGGCGATTGCCGATGCCGTCGCAGCCCAGGTCCTCGCCGCACTGGCGGCAGGCAAGCTCCCCGTCGCGCCCGAGTACCTGACCGCCGAACAGGTGGCCCAGATGACGGGCTTCTCCACCAAGGCCCTTGAGGCGTACCGCGCCAAGCGCGTTGGCCCGCCCTTCCTGAAGGTCGGCCACAGTGTCCGCTACCGCGCCGCAGACGTGCGCGCTTGGGTTGAAGCTGGCGGGGTGGCGGAATGAGCAGGGCCGAAAAGGAAAGCGCCCCCCGCCGGGAGACAGGGGGCGCTCGTGGGGACCTTGAAGGAGATCGCCGTCAGCTTGGCCACGGGGGTAAGGTACCCGAAACCGGGGACGGGCGCGAGTGCGGAGACTTGTTGACCTTCCTGCGGGGGTGGTCGGAGGAAGGCCCTTGGTGGCCCACGGCCATCCCGCGCGAGGGTGGCAAGACTGAGACGCGGACCTTCACCGACCTTGGCGCGCTGGCCCAGTGGGCCGGGGAGAAGGCCGGGCGCTTCAACCTGTACTTCTCTGTCAACGACCTTGCGCCCGACACGGCCAGCAAGGCGAGCAAGGAGGAGGTGACGCGCATCCGGGGCCTGCACGTTGACGTTGACCCGCGCCCCCCGGCGAACGGCTGGCCCAAGGACCCGACCCCCGAGCAGTTGGCGGCGCTGGCCCTGCACTTCGAAAGCGAGCGGGCGCGCATCTGGGCGATGATGGAGGACTGGGAGCGCAACGGGGCCAAGCTCCCGTTCCCCCGGCCCACGGCCATCGTGGACAGCGGCGGCGGCTTCCAGTGCTTCTGGCGGCTGGCCGAGGAGGTCGCGCCCGAGGTGGCCGAGGCGGTGAACATGGTGATTGCCGAGGCGATGGGCGGGGACGCCACCCATGACGTGAGCCGGATCATGCGCCTGCCCGGGGCGGTCAACCTCCCCAGCGACAAGAAGCGCAGGCGGGGGCGCGGGGACGCTCCGACCTCGCTGGCATGGGCGGACTGGTCGCGCCGGTTCCGGCTGGCCGACTTCCCGCCCGTGGCTGCTCAGAGGGCCGCGCCCGCCGTGGCTGGCCCGACCGTCGCGGCGCAGGACGTGGACCTTGAGTCGCTGGGCTTGCCCGACCGTGTGCGGGCGCTGATCGTGCAGGGCCGCGACAATGACGAGCCCGAGCGGTGGCAGGACCGCTCGCGCCTCGTGATGCACGTCCTGTGCGAGCTGATCCGGGCGGACGTGCCGGACGGGGTGATAAAGGCGGTCATCCTTGACCCGGCCTATGGCATCAGCGCCCACGTCTTGGACCAGAAGAGGCCGGAGCGATATGCCGACCGGCAGATTCAGCGCGCCCTTGCCGAACAGCCCCGGCCCGGACCCGTCCTCGTTCCCGTCGCGCTCAACCTCGCCCGGGCCTACAGGGACGCCCGCCGCCCTCACCTCCGCCATCATCAACAGGAGTTCCTTGATTGGGACGGCGCGGCCTATGTCGGGTGCGCGGATGACACCGTGCGGGCCGAGGTCTGGACCTTCCTTGAGACCTGCCGGGTGCCGACCGAGAACGAGGGGCCGAAGCCCCTGATGCCCAAGCCTGAGACCGTTTCTGCCACGGTGGACGCCCTCAAGGCGGTGGCCCACCTGCCGCCGTCGCGCGAGGAGCCGCCGCTGTGGCTGGACGGGCGCGCTGGCCCCGACCCTCTGGACCTGCTGCCGACCCGCTCCGGCCTGCTGCACCTGCCCACGGGGGACCTGCTGCCTGCGACCCCGGACCTGTTCACCCGCAACGCCCTGGACTTCGCCCACCAGCCCGCCGCGCCGGAGCCTGCCCGCTGGCTCGCCTTCCTGCGCGAGGTCTGGCCCGACCCTGACGAGGCGGAGTGCATCGTGGCGCTTCAGGACTTCATGGGCTACCTGCTGACCCCGGACACCAGCCTTCAGAAGGCCCTGCTGATGCCCGGGCCGAAGCGTTCCGGCAAGGGGACCATCGGGCGCGTGATGTCGAAGCTCGTGGGCGAGGCGAACACCGTTGCCCCGTCGCTGAACAGCTTCGGGCGCAGCGACTTCGGCCTTGAGCCGCTCTTGGCGAAGCAGCTTGCCCTTGTCTCCGACATGCGCCTGAGCGGGCGGACTGACGAGGCGGCGGTGGCGGAGAACCTGCTGCGGATCACGGGCGAGGACCGGGTCAGCGTCAACCGCAAGCACAGGCAGGCCGTGGAGGTGACGCTGCGGGCGCGCTTCGTGGTGATGACCAACGAGGTGCCGAAGTTCGCGGACAGGTCCGGGGCTCTGGTGTCGCGCTTCATCGTCCTGCCGATGCGCCAGAGCTTCTACGGGCGCGAGGACCCGGGGCTGACTGCCGCCCTGATGGCCGAGCTTCCGGGCATCCTCAACTGGGCGGTGGACGGGTGGCGGCGGGTGAAGGCCCGGGGGCGGATCACGCAGCCCGAGGTCGGGCGGGACGTGGCCCTCCAGATGACGGACCTCTCCTCACCAATCCCGGCCTTCGTGCGCGAGTGCTGCGAGGTGGGGGGCGAGTTCCGGGTTGCCAAGGACCACCTGTTCAACGCCTTCCGGGCTTGGCACCGGGACCGGATCGGGCACGACTACATCGGCGGATCGAACACTTGGGCGAGCATGCTGTACAGTGCGACCGACAACGCGGTGCGGGCCGTGAAGGCCGGAGGAGACGGGGGGCGCGTCCCGTCCTTCGGCGGCATCCGCCTCCGGCCTGATGCACCTTACCGGCCCATGGATGCAGACCCGCCGTTCTAGGGCGCTGCGCCACGTCCGGGTTGCACGTCCGGGCGTGGCCTCCCCCTCTGCCCAGAATAACAAGCACTTAGCCGGGCACGTCCGGGGCGTCCGGGTTCCGGCCTATTGTGCTCTAGGTATCTGCCTCTCGCCCTCCTCCTCTGTCTCTCTCCCCTCTCTGTCTTTCCCCCGATATGTCACAGATAACCCGGACGGCCCGGACGTGGCGCAGAAAGCCTTGGCCGGGGTGGGGGTTAGCGCGGGGCGAGCCCGGACGTGGCCCGGACGTG
>DBBA01000144.1:5365-17895 GCA_002291955.1 Rhodobacteraceae bacterium UBA996
CGGACGTGGCCCGGACGTGGCCTTGCGGCTGTCCTTGGGCAGGGGGCCATCGCACCACGCCCTCTGCCTGCCAATAAAGAGGGCCGTCCAACCAACGAACAGTCCGAGCCCCGACCAGACCGGCGCGGTATCCTTCGGCAGGCCGCAGCAGTGGGGGACCGGCGATGGATGAACACGAGAACATCGAGGCAATCCGCGCTGATTGGCGCGCTGCGTTCCCGAATGGCACGCCGTCCAGCGAGCTTGCGGCCGCATTCATGGTGTCTCTCGCCATCCTCCGGGCAAGCGACCGCGTTGTGGCAGAGTTGGCCCTTATCCGGGCGGAGCTTGAGCGTCACCGGCTCTGACCCCACCCCGGAAGGGTCCGCAGGGCCACAGGGCCTTAGCCCCACATCCGCTGGGCCGGGGGTTGCCAGCCCGGGGCCACCCTCGGGCCGGTCCCTTCTGGGGTGCTTTTCGCTTTACTTGCAGCCAATGTTCACGGTACGTTCCGGGCATGGCTGCAACCTATGGTTGTTCGCCGCCAACCCGAGAAATGGAGCAACAGATGACCGCCACGACCCTCCCCGCCCCGAAGGCCCGCGCCCCCCGCAAGGCGAAGGCTGCCCCCGAGGTCGCGCCCCAGCCCGCGCCCGCCGTCCAGCCGAAGGCCAAGGCCCGCAAGCCCCGGGGCATCAACATCGCCCCGAAGAAGGAGGCCCGGGCCTGCCGCGCCGGGACCAAGCAGGCGACCTTGGTTGACCTGCTGTCGCGCGCCGGGGGCGCGTCCATGGCCGAGCTTCGGGAGGCGCTCCGCCCGTGGAAGGATGTCACCATCAAGTCGGGCCTGTCGTGGGACATGAACCACCAGAAGGGCTATGGCATCCGCACCACCTTTGAGAACGGGTACCAGCGTTGGCTCGCCACCGACTACGCCGGGATGGGCACCTTCCGGGGCGACAGCCACCCCGAGGACGTGAGCGAGGCAGACAAGGCCGCGCTCTTGGCCGACAACCTCGCCAACGGGTACGACCCGGAGGAGGTCTTTGCCGTGTACCACCTCGTGCTGCCCGCTGGCCTGACCGCCCCCATCCCCCACGACGCCAAGCCCGATGCCGTGGCGGCGATCAAGGAGTGGGCCACTGCCAACTTCGCGAAAAGCTACGGGGCGAGCGCCTTGCTGGAATGCTTCACCGATGACGAGTTGCGGGCGCAGTTCCGCGACCTTGCCGCCGCCAAGCGTTGGGCGAAGGCCCAGAGCGAGGCCCGTGCCAACACGATGGAGGCGGCGGAATGACCCGCCGCGCCGCGATCTATGCCCGGGTCAGCACCGGGGAACAGACGCCGGAGAACCAGCTTCTCCGGCTGCGGGACGTGGCCGCCCGGGCAGGCTGGACCATAGTCCACGAGTACGTTGAGACGGCATCCGGGGCCAGCCCCTCGCGGCCCGAGATGGACAGGCTCATGCGGGACGCGGCCCGCCGCCGGTTCGATGTGCTGCTGGCATGGGACGTGTCGCGCCTCGGGCGCAGCCTGACCCAGCTTGTCGGCCTGTTCGAAGCCCTGCGCACCCTCGGGGTGGACCTGATCCTTGAACAGCAGGGCGTGGACACCTCCACCCCGGCGGGCCGCGCCCTCTTGGGCATGGCGGCGGTGTTTGCCGAGTTTGAGCGGGCGATGATCGTGGAGCGCACCAAGGCCGGGATGGAGCGGGCGCGGGCGCGCGGCGCACAGATCGGGCGGGCACCCGCCGGTGACGGCATCATCGCCGCAATCCGCGCGCTGCGGGCGCAGGGCCTCGGCATGGACCGCATCGCCCGCGAGCTTCGCTGCGGCAAGGGCCTGTCACAGCGCGTCTGCACCGAGTTCGACAGGGAGCAAGCCGATGCCCGCCAACAAGCCTGACCTTCCCGCCCGCCTCGTCAGCCCCGGCCCCGGTGGGCAGGGGGCCGCGAAGTGGGTTGTCACCGACACGGGCATCAAGATGGTGGAGGACCTGACCGCCCGGGGCGTGACCCTGACCAACATCGCCCGCGTCCTCGGGATGGACACCGCCACCCTCCGGCTCGTGCGCCAGCGCCAGCCCGCCGTGGAGGAGGCGTACCAGCGGGGGCTGGCCCGCGAGGAGGAGGCCCTTGTGGGCAACCTGCGCAGGCTCGCCAACGAGGGCAACGTGGTCGCCAACATCTTCCTGTTGAAGTCGCGCCACCAGTACCGCGAGGGCGAGCCCTTGGAGGTGAACCTGAACGTGCAGACCGCCGGGGTCCTTGTGGTCCCCGAGCGTGAGTCTGTGCAGGACTACATCGAGCGCCTGCGCCGCGAGGGCGAGCTTGAGGGGCCGGGCGAGATGATCGACGTGACGCCGGAGGAAGTCCACCCGACCGGCACCCGGCTTGCGCGGGGGGACTGACCATGCGCGCCCTGATCCTGACCATCGGCCTTGCCGCCTGCGCACCCGGCCCGCCCGCCACCATCACCCCGACCGAGGCCCGGGGCCTCGCCATGCTGCACCACCTCCGGGCGCTGGACCCGTGCGAGGCGGATGCCACCTGCCGGGAGGTCCGCCGTGGCCGAGACGACCAGTGACGTGTACGCCAACGCCGCCGGGCTCCTCGCCCGCATGGGGTATGCGGCCCGGGCGGAGGAGGCTTGGACCCCGCCCCCGAGCTACCCTGACCGGGGGCCGTTTGCCGCCATCGTGACGGATGCCCCGCCGGTCCTTGTCGGCTTCGCCATCGGGCAGGTGGCAGAGGAGCCCGAGGCGCACCTTCCCGACCTGTCCGCCCGCGCTGGCCGCGTCCCCGCAGGCCAGACCGGGGAGCCCCCTTGGGCATACTGGCTCCGCACCCCCTGAGCGGACGTTCCGGGGGTCATCCCGCGACCCGCCGCCGCGCCTGTCCCCGCTGGGCTCCGGCCTGTGGCCCGCGCTGCACCCCTCGGGGGTGGCCTTCAACCCACTGACGCAACAATGAAAACCGCTCTGCCCGGCCCACCCGGCGGGGTATCCTCCGGCCATTGGCGCGCAATCCGCTGCGCCCCCCGCAACACGAGGAGTTGCCCATGGCCGACCCGGCGCACGACCAGACCCCCGACCCAATCACCAAGGGAAAACTCCTCGGCAGTGCCGAGCTTGTCAGCCTTGCCGACTTCGCCGCCAAGCGGGCGGAGAAGCTGGGCAAGACCATCGACACGCTGACGGCGGGGATTGAGGCCCGGGCCGCAGAGGTCGCGGGCAGCCTTGCCAGCGCGGGCTTCGATGCCCGGGCGCAGGCCGATGCCGCCGCCAAGGCCAGGGCGAAGGCCCGGGTGGAGGTGGTCGCCAACTCCTCCGAAGTCCGCTGGGCAGAGATCAAACAGCTTGTCGCGGCGGCGGAGGGTCTGGCCCTGACCGAGGCCCTGTATGCCAGCCCGCAGGCCGTGCTGACCCGCGCCGGTCTGGGCACCCCCGAGCGCACCGACTTCATGAAGCAGGTCGCGGGCGCGGGGCCTGCCGAGATGCGCCAGCTTGCCGCGCTGGCCGTCGCCACCAAGAACACCGTCCTCGGGGCCGCGCTCCAGTCCGTCAACGACCGGCTGCCCCGCCGTGACCGGGCCATCTCCTCTGCCGAGCTTGCCGAGGCGCTGGTGGGCGAGGAGACGCGGGCCGTCCAGTCAGCCATCGCCGCGATCAAGACCGCCGCCCAGCGGGCCATCAACGCCAACCGCGAGTTTGAGGCCGGGCGCGTCCGCCCGGTGGAACGGGTCAAGCTCGCCCTGAACAGCAAGGAGTGACCCCATGCCCCTGTACCTCATCAGCCGCCCCCGCACCCCCGAGGGCGAGGCGCTGCGCAACCACGCGGGCTTGAACGCCGCCCTCGTCAGCGCCGCGTCCCCCGCCGCCGCCATCACCGCCGCGAATGCGCTGGCCGCTGCCCGGGGCGTCAACGCAGCCTTCTCCACCGGCTGGACCGTCACCGACATTGCCACCACCCCGGGCGGGCTGCACCGTGACACCCTGTTCGATGGTGACGCCATCACCATCCGGGGCGTGGACCGTGGGGGAAACCCGGCATGACGCTGGCCGAGCTTGACGCCGCCCTTGTCGCGGGCATCCCGGCTGTCTTCGGGGACCGGATGAACCTTGCGCATGATGCCGTGCTGCGGTTTGCGGCCGAGTGCGAGCCCGACCGCTGGCCGACCGTGCCGACCATCCTGCGGTTTGCCGAGTGCTATGGCGTCTGCGCCCGGGAGCTTGCGGCGCTGTGTGGCATCGTGTCGTACCGCCTGAGCCCGAGGGGCCGGGTGGTCTGGTGCGATGCCTACCGCTTCCCCGAGGTGGTGCGCCGCACGTCCCCGGAGAAGCTCCCGCGCCGGGTGCTGTCCGCCTATGGCTGCTATGTCGCCGCCGCGACCCTTGCGGCCCGCGACCGGGCAAGCCTGCACTGAACCCCCGCCGGGGGTCCCGAACCGCCCGTCCTCCGGCGGGGAGGGCTGCCCGGCGCGGGCGATCCGCGCCGGGCTTCCCCATCACTCCGCCGCAATCGGCAGGCTAGCCGGTCGCGGCGGCTCCGACAGCGGCCACTCCCCGATGCACCGCACCACGCGCCCATCGGGGCCGTGCTTGTGGAAGAAGTAGAAGATGCGGTTGCGCAGCCGCTTGCTGAACCACGCCTCCCAAGTCTGGTACTTCTCGCCACTGCCGCCGTGTTCGTTGTAGTGCAGGTGGGCGTCGGGCATCAGCGGCTTGAGGGTCCGCACCGCCTCCTCCTGCGTCACCCCGAGCGCCGCAAGGGTGCAGCGCCCGTCGATGTAGTCCCAGACCGTCAGTCCCCGCAGCGCCGCGTTGGCGAGCACCCAGCGGGCAGTGTTGTCGATGACGGCGCGTCCCGCGCCGCTGCGCCAGTAAAGGGCCATGTTGGCTTTCCTTGATCTTGATGATGGGAAGTCGCCGCCCGACCTCGCGCCGGGCGGCGCAGGGGTCAGGCGGCGCGGATGGCGACGAAGCGGTCGTTTTCACCTGTGACGATCTTCAGGGTAGGGTCAGCCTCATGGATGGCTCTCTTTGCCTTCAACATCCGCTCCCTCAAATGACTGACGAGGGTGTCGTCGGGCTGAGCCGCGTCAATCGCTTCGAAAAGCGCGTCGAACGCGGCGTCCAACTCGGCAAGCTCGTCATCAAAGCCTTCCACGTAGTTCGCAGTCATCATGTGCCTCTTTCTGGGATAGGGCACTGGCGTCCGGGGGGCTCCGCCCGACCGACAGACACCAGCACCGGGTTTCGGTGTTCTTGGTGAATCTGCGTCGGGCCATCTGGCGTGCTGCTTTGGGCAGGCCGCTCAAGGTTTCCGGTCCTGCCCCCGGGCCGTGCACCGGGCTGTGGCGTGGCCCGAGGTCGGGCGCTCCTATCACAGGACAGCGCAATGATGGCACCACCCCGCCGCGAGTCAACAGCTAAGAAACCCTTTGATGATGCGCCGCCAAGCCATTGATGTGGCGTGACTTTCCGGTGGTGCGGCGGGGATAAGTCCTAGACGGGCTGTGGACCGGGGAGTTATCCCCGGGGGAGGTTGTGAACAGAACGTGAACAAGCTCCACCATGAACATTGTGCCCATTTTCCGGTCCCGCCGGGCCGAACCGATTCAAGCCGCCGCCCGCTGGGCCGTGTCGTCTGTCCCGGCCCACCTGTCCGCCCGGGGGCTGGCCGTCCCCCTCTGGGCCGCGCTGCTGCTCCCGCTGGCCGCGCTGCTGCCGCTCCTCTCGCCCTGGGCCTCGCTCCTGCTCGCCCCCGCCTTCGCGCTCGCGGCTGGGCTCCGGCTGGCCGCGCTGGGCAACCTGTTCCTCCGGCCCCCGCCGCCTGCACCGCCGCTGGCCGATGCCGACCTGCCGACCGTCACCGTCCTTGTCCCGCTGTTCCGGGAGGCCAGCATCTTCCCCGACCTCGCGGCTGCGCTCGCCCGGCTGGACTACCCCGCGCACCTGCTTGAGGTCATCATCCTGTTGGAGGCGGGGGACGCCGCGACCATCGCCGCCGCCCGGTCCACCGCGCCCGCCCACTGGCGCATCGTCGTGGTGCCGCCCGGCAGGCCGCAGACCAAGCCCCGCGCCTGCAATGTCGGGCTCGCGCTCGCCTCGGGCGAGCTTGTCGTGGTGTTCGATGGGGAGGACCGGCCCGACCCCGGGCAGGCCCGCCTTGCCGCCGCCGCTCTGGCCGCAGACCCCCGCCTTGCCGTGGTGCAGGCCCGCCTCGGGTGTGACCACGCCGGGCCGGGCAGCACCATCGTCGCCCGGCTCTGGGCGCTTGAGTACGCGGCGCTGTTCGGGGCCATCCTCCCGCTGCTGTCGCGCGTCGGGTTGCCCTTCCTCTTGGGCGGGACCTCCAACTGGTTCCGCGCGTCAGCCCTGCGCGCCGCCGGGGGCTGGGATGCGCACAACGTGACCGAGGACGCGGACCTTGGGGTGCGGCTCGCCCGGATGGGCTGGCGCTCCGGCACCATCGACAGCACGACATGGGAGGAGGCCCCGGTGCGGGTGGGGGCTTGGCTGCGCCAGCGGGCGCGCTGGTTCAAGGGCTTCGCCGTCACGGCCATCGTCCACGCGAGGGAACCCCGGCGGACCATGCGGGAGCTTGGTGCGCCGGGATTCATCGCCCTGCTTGCGCAGCTTCCCGTGGCGCTGCTGTGCGCGGCGGCTCACCCCCTCGGGCTGATCGTCGGCGCGGCGGGGGACCCCTCCGGCCCGCTCGCGGCGCTCCTCCTGCTGGGCTACCTGTCCGCCGTTGCCCTCCATGCCGCCGCTGCCCCCCGGGCTGGGCTGCCGGTGTGGCTGGCGCTCCTGCTGCCGTTCTACTGGCTCCTGCACTGGGCCGCACTCCTGCTGGCCCTGTCCGACCTCGCCCGCGACCCCGCCCACTGGCGCAAGACCGAACACGGGGCGGCTGCGGGGCGCAACAGCTTGTGCCAAAAGCAAGAATCACCCCAACAATCGGCTCGCATCCCCGCTGAGTAGCGGGTAAGCTCCCGTTGACCGCCGATTCACCTCTGGTGTATATGTTCTTGAAATGTTCACGGGAGGACACCCTTGGAGCTGACCAGCATTGACCTGTTCTGCGGGGCCGGGGGCCTGAGCCTCGGGCTTGAGCGGGCGGGCTTCCGGCCAGTCTTGGGGCTTGACCTGAACAAGGACGCCTGCGCCACCTACCGCCGCCACTTCCCGACTGTCGAGGTCATGGAGAGGTCCATCACGGGCGTTGACTTCCGCCAGTGGCGGGGCGTGGACCTGATCGCAGGCGGGCCACCCTGTCAGCCCTTCTCCAACGGTGGGAAGCGTCTGGCGGCAAGCGATGTTCGGGACATGCTGCCCGAGTTCGTGCGGGCCGTGAACGAGGCTCTGCCCCGGGCGTTCATCATGGAGAACGTCGCGGGCCTCCTCGCCCCGCGCAACCGCGAGTACTTCGACAGCATCCTTGCCACCATCAGCGACCGCTACACGGTGCTGCCGCCCCGGATCGTCAACGCCGCTGACTACGGGGTGCCGCAGAAGCGGCTCCGGGTCATGGTGATCGGCTTCCTCAAGGGCGGGGTGGACTTCCCGGCCCCGACCCACCGCCCGGGCCGGTACGTCACCGCCGGTTCAGTCCTCCGCCGGGGCGAGGTCTTGGGCAACCCCAACCCGTCCAAGGTGGTCTTTGCCAAGACGCCCGACCTGCGCCCGAGCCCCTATGCTGGGCAACTGTTCAACGGGGGCGGGCGGGCGATCAACCTAGACCAGCCCGCACCGACCATCCTTGCCTCTGCCGGGGGCAACAAGACCCACTTCGTTGACGAGCTTGACCTTGTGCCGCCCTACCACAAGCACCTGTGGGACGGGGGGAAGCCCAAGGTGGGGACGCTCCGGGGAGGGCGGCGGCTGACCGTCCTTGAGTCCGCGCTGTTGCAGACCTTCCCGGCTGACATGGTGTTTGAGGGCTCGCGCAGCTCCCAGTACACGCAGATCGGCAACGCGGTCCCCCCGCGACTGGCAGAGGTGGTCGGGGCGTCAATCGCCCGCGCCCTCCACTAGGCCCGCCTCCCCGAGCTTGCGCACGAACAGGTTCACCCGCTCCGTGTCGGGCTGGTAGCGGTCAAGGTACTCGTACAGCCGCGTCAGCGCCTCCGCCCGCTGGGGCCGGGTCAGCAGCGCGGCCAGCACCTCCACCACCTGCCGGGCGTCCAGCACAGACACGTCCTCCGCCAGCGCGCGAAGCTCTGCCGAGGCAGCGGCGCGGTCCCCGTCTGGGCGAGCGGCGATGATGTGGAGGCGGGACAGGTCATTGTCCCGGATGGTCTTTGACGCGGCCCCGACCTTGGTGCGCCAGTCGTTGGCCGTCACCTCAAACGCCTCAAGGACCCGGGTGCCCGTGACCACCTGAACATCGCCCGCCGCAAAGGAGCTTCGGTCAGAGGCGTTGAGGTTCTTGGTCTCAACCCTCGCCCGACCCTCTCCATGGTTGGAAACAACAGAGTGCAGCAGGGCCGCGACCGTGAATTGCTCAAAGGCCCCGCCCGAGGGGGATGCGAGGAGGGCGTGGAGGAGGTCCACGAAGCGGGCGAAGGTCAGGGCGCTCCGGTTGACAGGGGGCATGGGCAGGACGGGCCGGGCCGTGGCCGCGACAACGGCGCAGGCGAGGCGCAGCGCCGCGTCCCGCTCCGCCGTGGTGGCACCCGTTGCCCAGACCAAGAGGCGGTCAAAGGCCGGGACGTTGTTGCGCGTCAGGCTGACCGAGTTCTTGGCGATGTTCTGGTATGCGTCCTTGACCGCCGTGATGTGGCGGGCCGCGAAGAACACCCCGAGTTGTTGTGCCATCCCCCGGGCACCCTCGGGCCGCTGGGTCAGGTCAAGGGCAGGGTCAGCGACCCCGTAGCCAAGCTGAATCAGGACACCATCCCGGTAGCTGATCCGCCGGTCTGACAACACGCTGTCGAGGTCCTCAAGCACCTCCGGGGCGAGGGAGGCGCGGGCGGCGGCTATGGCCGACTCACCGGCGGCGGGGTCTGCAAGGAACCCGTCCACCAGCCCGAACACCACGTCCTTCGCGTCCGACCCTGCACTCAAGCACCAATCCCCCCGACAAATCGCCTTGGGAGGGATTATGCATGAATGTCAGGGAGATGCGAGAGCGAAGTGGCGACCCCGGGAGGACTTGAACCCCCAACCTAGCGCTTAGAAGGCGCTTGCTCTATCCGGTTGAGCTACGGGGCCGTGTCGCCTTGATAACGGTTCGGAAAACGGTTCGCAACGCCGCCCCTTCCGCCTAGTGTGTTGTCTCTCCGCCCTTTTTCCGGCCCAGACCCGCCGCTTAGAAGGCGGGTGCTCTATCCGATTGAGCTACGGAGCCGTCCGCCCCGCTATGGCCCGGCCGGCTGCGCCCTGTCCAGTGCCGCCGTGGCGGTGTCAGTGCGTCCAGGCGCCCTTGCGGTCGGTGGCGAAGTTCTCGCCATAGCCCCGCGCCCGCAGGTTCGGCCGCCGCGCATGCGGCAGGGTCGCGATCACCTCGATCCCCTTGGCCTGCGCATACTCCAGCGCCGCCTCGCGCGTCGGGAACCGCAGCCGCACCTGCGCCTGGGTGTCGCCCGACGACGTCCAGCCCATCAGCGGATCGACCTCGCGCGCCTCGGACGGGGCAAACTCCAGCACCCAGTCCCGCGTCCGTGCCGCACCTGACGACATGGCGGTTCGTGCCGGTTGGAAGAGTCTGGCCTGCATGGGGTTCCCCTGACGTGTCATGACGCCCTTATCCGCACACCCGCGCCGCCGCGCAAGGGAAACAACAGCCTGTCGCGGCGGTTCCGTCGGGGGGTCTGCTTGTCTTGGGGAAGAACCCTGCCGGTCTGGGTGAGGGAGCGAGGGGTGGGGTGGGTGACCCGGACCGGCAGGGCGTCTGCTGCTTGCGAAACTACCTTGGCGCGAATCATTGGTGAACGCAAGGTAAATTTCTCTCTCTGGTTGCAATTTGCACGCGTCCCGGCGGAATACCGCCCGCCGGGATCCCTGGTCCCGCCCCCCGACCGTGCCCGTGCCCGTGCCCGTGCCCGTGCCCCTGGCCGTGCCTCTGTCCGACGGTGCGAAAGCCGCCTAGGATGGCCCCCATCGGTCGTCATCCTGCGCGAGGGTTCATGTCGGCGTTGACTGTCCCCGATCCTGCCCGGACCACTGCGCCGGTGCGCCTGGCACTGGCGGCCGCTCTGGCGGCCGCTCTGGCCCTGCTGGCGGGTCCTGCCGCGGCGGACACCCGGCAGTTCGGCAACCTGATCTTCGACGTGCCCCAGGGCTGGACGCTCGGCGCGATCACCGATCGCCAGCAGTTCCTCATCCCCCGGGATTTCGACGGCCGCTGCGGGTCCTGCCGCATCCAGTTCGGGCTCGGGCACCCCCGCGTCCCGGGGCAGCCCCTCGACGTGGCCATCGACACCCTGCAAATCGTCTTTGCCACCGGACTGGCCGACCGGATCGAGGTCATGTCCTTCACCGGCCCGGCCGCGGACGAGGACGAACTGACCGAAACCGCCACCACGATGTCCCAGGACGCCCTGCCGCTGTTCGGCAGCCTGCGCTACGTCTCCGAAGGCGCGCCTCCGCTGATGCCGCCGCCCCGGCCGGGCGATCTGGACGGCCTCTGGTACGGCCTGTCCACCTCCTGGACGACCGGGCTCGACGGCATGCTGCAGATGACCCTGAAGCACCGCATCCTGGTGTTCTGGCCCGACGGTCATTTCTACGACGGCACCCCGCCCCAGGGCCTGCAACCGCCCGATCCGGCCGCGCTGATGGCTGTGGGCGACACCGATGTGGGCACCTATGCCCTGCGCCGCGGCCGGATCACGCTCAGCTACGCCTCGGGCGCGACCGACACGCTCGACCTGCGCGGCGACCGGATCCAGGACGGCGACCGCCCCCTTGTCCGCGGCACACCGCTGCCCGACGGCACACCCCTGTCGGGCCGCATCGCGTCCTTCAGCTACACCGCGACCGGCCCGATCATCGGCGGCGCCTCCTGCGGCATCACCCGCGGGGGCGAACTCGTCTTCGCCGCCGACGGCACCTGGACCTCCGACGCCTGGGCCGGCACCTCGGCCGTCTTCGACACCGGCGCGGGCTACGCGACCTCGGCCAACAGCGGCACCAGCGGCCGCTATACCGTCCGCGACGGCCTGATCATCCGCACCGACACCACCGGGGCCGAGGTCGCGCGCGATCTTGCCTACCGCTGGGAAGGCGACATCCACATCGGCACCGACACCCTCGACGCGGGCTGACCATCGCGCCGCCGCCTTGCGCTTGACCCCGCCGCCAAAGCGATCACTTGTCAGGTGACCGCAGCGGGAACCGCCATGCACAACAACTCCCCCACCCAGATGCCCGCCCTCCACGCCGCCCCCCAGGGCGACGTCCGCACCCGCGAGAAGCTCGAGGGCGGGCGCCGCTTCGTCATGCGGTCCGACTTCCAGGCGGCAGGCGACCAGCCCACCGCCATCGCGGAACTGTCGGCCGGCGTGATCGCGGGCGAACGCAACCAGGTCCTCCTCGGCGCCACCGGCACCGGCAAGACCTTCACCATGGCCAAGGTGATCGAGGAAACCCAGCGCCCCGCCATCATCCTCGCCCCCAACAAGACCCTCGCGGCCCAGCTCTACGGCGAATTCAAGGGCTTCTTCCCCGACAACGCGGTGGAATACTTCGTCAGCTACTACGACTACTACCAGCCCGAGGCCTACGTCCCCCGCTCGGACACCTACATCGAGAAGGAATCGCAGATCAACGAACAGATCGACCGGATGCGCCACTCGGCCACCCGGGCGCTTCTCGAACGCGATGACGTCATCATCATCGCCTCGGTCTCCTGCATCTACGGCATCGGGTCGGTCGAAACCTACGGCGCCATGACCCAGGACCTGCATCAGGGCCGCCCCTACGAGATGCGGCAGGTCATGGCCGACTTGATCGCCCAGCAGTACCGCCGCAACGACCAGGCCTTCCAGCGCGGCAGCTTCCGCGTCCGGGGCGACAGCCTCGAACTCTGGCCCGCGCACCTCGAAGACCGCGCCTGGCGCTTCTCCTTCTTCGGCGACGACCTCGAATCCATCACCGAATTCGACCCCCTCACCGGCCAGAAAACCGACACCTTCGACCGCGTCCGCATCTACGCCAACTCGCACTACGTCACGCCGCGCCCCACGCTCGCCCAGGCCATGAAGGGCATCCGCGCCGAACTGCACACCCGCCTTGCGCAATTGACGGGCGAGGGGAAACTCCTCGAAGCCCAGCGCCTCGAACAGCGCACCAACTTCGACCTGGAAATGCTGGAAGCCACCGGCTCCTGCAACGGGATCGAGAACTACTCGCGCTACCTCACCGGCCGCGCCCCGGGCGAACCGCCCCCCACGCTCTTCGAATTCATCCCCGACACCGCCATCGTCTTTGCCGACGAATCCCACGTCAGCGTCCCCCAGATCGGCGGCATGTTCCGCGGCGACTACCGGCGCAAGTTCACGCTCGCCGAATACGGCTTCCGCCTGCCCTCCTGCATGGACAACCG
>DBBA01000304.1:0-337 GCA_002291955.1 Rhodobacteraceae bacterium UBA996
GCGGCCGGGTCGAGCGTGCCGCCGGGGGCGCGGGGCACGGCGATCAGGCGGGCGCCTGCGTCGGTCCAGGCGCTGGCCGCGGCGGCAGGGGCGTCCGCGCCGTGCACGATCCAGACGGGCACGTCCCGGGCCGAGGCGGACAGGCGGCAGGGCAGCGGCAGGTCGAGGCCCGCCGACAGGACCACGCGCACGGGCTGCGCCGTGGGCCCCAGGCCGCGCACGGTCAGGTCGGGATCGTCGGCGCGCACGGTGCCTGCGCCCACCATCACCGCGTCATGGGTCGCGCGCATCAGGTGCACCCGCGCGCGGGCATGCGGTCCGGTGATCCAGCGGCTTT
>DBBA01000304.1:655-9948 GCA_002291955.1 Rhodobacteraceae bacterium UBA996
CGGTGATCCAGCGGCTTTCGCCTGCGGCGGTGGCGATGCGGCCGTCGAGGCTGGCGGCGAGTTTCAGCGTCACCATCGGGCGGCCGGTGGCCAGCCGGGTCAGGAAGCCCTGCTGGAGCCTTCGGGCCTGCGGTGCGAGGACGCCTTCGGTCAGCGCGATGCCCGCGGCGCGCAAGGCCGCGTGGCCCTGCCCGTTCACCCGCGGATCGGGGTCGGTGATCGCGGTGACGACGCGCGCGACCCCGCGTGCGGCCAGCGAGGTCGCGCAGGCGGGACCGCGGCCCGGGTGCGCGCAGGGTTCGAGGGTGACATAGGCGGTGGCGCCGCGGGCGGCGGGTCCGGCCTGGGCCAGGGCCAGCGCCTCGGCATGGGGGCGGCCGCCCGGGGCGGTGTGGCCGCGCCCGAGCACGCGGCCGACCCCGCGGTCGTCGGGGGCCACGATCACGCAGCCGACGGCCGGATTGGGCCAGACCCGGCCAAGGCCCCGCGCCGCCAGGCGCAGGGCGTGGGCCATGTGGCGGGCGTCGGCGTCCGGGTCGGCCATTCGCGCATCCGGGGCCGCCATCGCGCGCCTAGTCCACCGCCTTGGGATCAGGGCGCAACTCGCTGACGAATTTGTCGAAATCGTCGGCGGCCTGGAAGTTCTTGTAGACGCTGGCGAAGCGCACGTAGGCCACGGTGTCGATCCGGGCGAGGCTTTCCATGACGATGCCGCCGATGTCCTTGGAGGGGATGTCGGTCTCGCCCATCGATTCGAGGCGGCGCACGATGCCCGACACCATCTGGTCGATCCGCTCGGGTTCGATCGGGCGTTTCTGGAGCGCGATGCGGACCGAGCGTTCCAGCTTGTCGCGGTCGAAATCCTCGCGCCGGCCCGAGGACTTGATCACCACGAGGTCGCGCAGCTGGACGCGTTCGTAGGTGGTGAAGCGGCCGCCGCAGGCCGGGCAGAAGCGGCGGCGGCGGATGGCGACGTGATCCTCGGCGGGCCGCGAATCCTTCACCTGCGTGTCGATGTTGCCGCAGAACGGGCAGCGCATGTCCTTCCCCCCCGGGATGCCGTGAACCGCCAGCACTATAGGCAGGCCACAGCAGTTTGGACAGGGGCGGCGGGCGGCCCAAGATGTGGGGTGTCATCGGCGCATCAGTGGGGGTGGGGCAGGGCAAAAGGCGTCTGCCCGGCGCGCCAGTGCACGCAGCAACGCCATTGTTCGCGCCGGAGGCGCGCGATACGGACGTCTGCAACGGAGTGGCCGGACGGGTGGGAGAAGAATGGCGACAGAATCCGCGTTCCCGCGCCTTTTCCCGGTCGCCTTGCACCCGTCGTGGCCAAGGCGGGCGCTTCCAGCAAAGCACCTCCGGATGCAATCTGACGATGCTGACCGATACGATGATTCGACATTCTGGTATGATGCCTTTTGGCGCGGCAGGCACCTGTTTGTCATCTGTCCGCGGTTCTGGGGCCTTGTCAGCCTTTTGGCCGACGGCGCCTTCCACGTCGATGGGACGCGGCCCGAGTCGGTCGTGCGGCGCACGCGGGGGCTGTACGAGACCATGCGGCTTTCGGGACTACCGCGTGGCGACCGTCTTGCCTTCACCTTTGGCGGGGCGACTGTGACGGGCGCGATTTCGGACAGCGACGTGGATAGCAAGGCGTTCGCGGGTCTGAACGTGGCGGTGACGGTAAGCCGGGACAACCGGCTGGAGTGGATCGGGGACTGGGCACGGTGGCATGTCCGGCACCATGGTCTTCAGGCCGTCCTGATCTTCGACAACGGTTCGACCGCGACCTCGATCGACGCCGTGCGGGAAACTCTGCTGCGTGCCGACGTGGCGCATGCCGCCGTCTCTTCGGTGCCCCTGCCCTACGGTCCGCTTCTGCGGGCGGCGGAGGGGCGCATGTCGCATGCGGGCCAATATCTGCAGACCTCGCTGCTGAACATCGCGCGCATGCGGTTCCTCCCACGCGCTCGCGCGGTGCTACAGTGCGACGTGGACGAGCTGGTGCGGCCGGGACGTGACGGAATCTTCGACGCGACCGTGCGAAGCGTGCTTGGGCTGTGCGTGCTGTCGGGCAGCTGGCGCCATCCCGCGAACGGCTTGCAGACACGGATCCGGCACAGGGAGCACGTCCTTGCCAGCCCGGATGAGCCCCTGTGCGGCGGGAAGTACTGCGTCGCGCCGCGCGGGCTTTTGGCTGGATTGAGCTGGTCGGTCCACCGGTTGGACAGCCGGTACCTCAGTTCGCGACCCAGACAGCAACGCTGGTCATTCTGGCACTGCAGCGCGCTCCGTGCGCAGCCGAAGCTTCCGCGTGGCCCGCTGGTTTGCGACCCGGAGGCCGGGGCCGCGTTCAGCGCATTCCCGTGGTCGCGACCGGACCCGCTGGACAACTCCAGGCCCTGACGGCGCGGCCCCGGACGTCAGTCGTCGTCGCGGTTCAGGATGTGGTCGAGGTCGCACAGGCTGGCGGCGAAGCCGATGGTCAGGCTGTTGCCGCGGGGAAAGCTGTACAGTCCCGTCGCGGACCGGCCAAGGCTGTCGCCCCCGCCGGCGGCGACGTCCGCGGGATCGGTGCTGAACTGCGCGTCGGTGAAGCGCGCGGGCACGTCGAGCCGGGCGAGCCGCGTGGTCTGGGGCAGGCCCTGTGCCGCCGCCAGCGCCGCGGCCGCGCACCAGTACTGGCGCTGCGGCGCGCCGGGATGCCAGGCGACGGTGATCTGGCCGGGCGCGGTGGCGGTGGCGTTCAGGCCCTGCGGGGACAGGCGCGACTGGGCTGCCCCTGGCGTGGCGAAAGGAAGGGCAAGGACGAGCGCCGCCACGGTACGCGCGATGGGCAGGAGGACCCGGGCGGTCCGGGAGCGGGGGGCGCGGCCTGTCATGGGGCATCCTTTCGGCGAGGGTGGCGGTGCATGGACGACAGCCTAGTGCGGGGACACCGGGGCCGCCAGTGCCGCCGCGCGGGGCGGGCGCCCCGCTGTCGGCGTGTGCCGGGCACCGCTGTCCGTCACGAAACTGTCATGAAAGCATTACAAAAGGGAATCACGGCGTCGTTATCGCATGCCGCAGGGGTGCCGGGGTGCACCCTCACTGCAATATTCGGGAGAGACCCATGACCCATCTCAAGCTTGGCGCCTCGGCGCTGGCCATTTCGGCCATTGCCGCCACCGGCTCCTTCGCGCAGACCCGTGACCAGGTGCAGATCACCGGGTCGTCCACCGTCCTGCCCTATGCGACCATCGTTGCCGAAGCGTTCGGCGAGAACTTCGACTTCCCGACCCCGGTCGTGGAAGGTGGCGGTTCGGGTGCCGGCCGCGCCAAGATGTGCGAGGGCGTCGGCCCGAACACCGTGGACATCGCCAACTCGTCCTCGCGCATCTCGCAGAAGGACCTCGACACCTGCGCCGCCAACGGCGTGACCGAAGTGATGGAAGTGCGCTTCGGCTATGACGGGATCGTGTTCGCGTCGGCCGTGAACGGACCGGAATTCGCCTTTACCCCCAGCGACATCTACAACGCGCTGGCGGAAACCGTGGTGAAGGACGGCGCGCTGGTCGCCAACCCGCACACGCAGTGGGCCGAGTTCAATCCGGCACTGCCCGCCCAGGACATCCTGGTGCTGTCGCCCGGCACCAAGCACGGCACCCGTGAAGTGTACGACACCCGCGTGATCCTCGAAGGCTGCGAGGCGACCGGCGCCATGGCGGCGTTCATGGCGGCTGGCCAGGACGAGGATGCGGCCGAGGAGTCCTGCCTGAAGCTGCGCACCGATGGCCGCAACGTGGACATCGACGGCGACTACACGGAAACGCTCGCCCGTCTGGATGCCGACACCAACGCCATCGGCGTGTTCGGCCTGTCGTTCTACCAGAACAACACCGACAAGCTGCGCGTGGCCACGATGAACGGCGTCGTCCCGTCGACCGAGTCGATCGCGACGGGCGAATACCCGATCTCGCGCCCGCTCTACTTCTACGTGAAGATGGCGCACCTCGACGTGATCCCGGGCCTGCAGGAATACGTCGAGTTCTTCGTGTCCGACGAGATGGCCGGCCCGAACGGCCCGCTCGCGCAGTATGGCCTGGTGTCCGACCCGGAACTGGCCGCGACCCAGGAGATGGTGCGCAACCGCGTCGCCATGGGCCCGCTGAACTGACCTGACCTGACCTGACCAACCTGCGGCGCCCCGGATGACGGGGCGCCGTTCCTTCCAGCGGTGCGGGGCGCAAGATGTCCGTGTTTCTGTTGATCGTGGTGCTTCTGGTCCTGGGGATCGCCGGCTATGTGCTGGGCCGGGGCCGGGCGCTGTCGTCCGTGGGCGGCAATCCCCGCAAGCTGCATTCGCTTCCCGGCTACTACGGCTGGCACGGGGCCATCCTGGCGATCCTGCCCGCGCTGGTCGCCTTGACCATGTGGGTGATCGCGCAGCCGCTGATCATCGAACGGCAGCTGGCGGACTTCTTCCCGGCCGAGCAGATCGAGAACGACAGCCAGAGGGTCCTGCTTCTGACCGACGTGCGGCGGGTGGCGCAGGGTCTGGACACGGCGGTCGCGGCGGGTGCGCTGACCGAGGAGCAGGCCGCGATGATCCGCACCGAATTCGGATCGGTGCGCGACCGGCTGGCCACGGTCGGCGTCGCGCTGGGGTCCGAGGTGACACCGCAGGTGCTGCAGGCGGCGCAACGCTATCGCGAACTGGCGGCGACGGGCGGCCTGTGGCGGATGATCGTGACGCTGGCCATCGCGCTGGGCGGGCTTGCCTGGGCGGTCCGGACCACGAACGGCGACCTGCGGGCGCGCAACCGGGTCGAGGTGGTGATCCTGGGGCTGCTGATCCTGGCGTCCACCATCGCGATCCTGACGACCATCGGCATCGTGCTGTCGATGCTGTCCGAGACGATCCGCTTCTCGACCATGTATCCCTTTGCCGACTTCCTGTTCGGCCTGACCTGGCAGCCCACGTTCCAGGGCAACAGCGAACTCGGCCTGATCCCGCTTCTGTGGGGCACGCTCTACATCAGCCTGGTGTCGATGATCGTGGCGGTGCCCATCGGGCTGTTCACCGCGATCTACCTGGCCGAATACGCCACGCCCCGCGTCCGGTCGATCGTCAAGCCGCTGATCGAGGTGATCGCGGGCATCCCGACCGTGGTGTTCGGCCTGTTCGCGCTGGTCACCGTCGGCCCGTTCCTGCGCGACTGGTTCGCGGCGCCCACGGGGCTGGGCACGTCGGGGTCGTCGGTGATGACCGCGGGTATCGTGATCGGCATCCTGAACATCCCGTTCATCTCGTCGCTCGCCGACGACATCATCAACGCGGTGCCGCAGTCGCTGCGCGACGGGTCCTATGGCCTTGGGGCGACCAAGTCCGAGACGATCAGGCAGGTGGTGCTGCCCGCGGCCCTGCCCGGGATCGTGGGCGCGATCCTGCTGGCGGCAAGCCGCGCCATCGGCGAGACGATGATCGTGACGATGGGGGCGGGTGCGGCGGCCAAGCTGGACCTGAACCCGTTCGAGGCAATGACGACGATCACCGTGAAGATCGTCAGCCAGCTGACCGGCGACACCGAGTTCAACAGTCCCGAAACGCTGGTGGCCTTTGCGTTGGGCATGACGCTGTTCGTCATCACGCTGGGGCTGAACATCTTTGCCTTGTGGGTCGTGCGCAAGTACCGGGAGCAGTACGAATGAGCGACGCAACCGCCAACGGCATCCCCGCCTCCGGGGCCCCAGCCAAGTCGTCACTCCTGACGCAGGATGCGCTGATGAGGAAGCGCAACGCCGCCGAGGCACGATTCAAGGCCTATGGCATCGCCGCCATCGCGCTCAGCCTGTCGGTCCTGTTCATCATGCTGTGGACCATCTTCACAGACGGCGTGTCGGCATTCCGGCAGGCGTCGCTGACGTTTCCGGTGACGCTGGACGCGGAACGGCTGGACCCCGAGGGCAACCGCAACCCCGAGGAGATGGCCCGGGTCACCACCATCGGCTACACCAACCTGCTGAACGACGCGCTGGTGGCGCATCTGGCCGCCGAGGGGATTTCCACCGAGGGCGTGGATGACGGCGACATCGCCGACTTCATCTCGCGCGGGACCCCGGCGGAACTGCGCGACCAGGTGCTGGCCGATCCGGCGCTGCTGGGCCAGACGATCACGGTCTCGGGCTTCGCATCGGGCCGGATCGACGGCTACCTCAAGGGCCGGGTGACGCGCGAGACGGCGGCGGTTGATACCAACATCTCGGTCGAACAGCTGGACCTGGCCGACCGGATGGTCGAGGCGGGCATCCTGACCTCGGGCTTCAACTGGCGCTTCCTGACCAACCCCGATGCATCCGACCAGCGGCCCGAGATGTCGGGCCTGGGGGTGGCGATCATCGGGTCGGCCTACATGATGCTTCTGGTGGCGATCTTCACGCTGCCCATGGGGATCGCCGCGTCGATCTACCTCGAGGAATTCGCGCCGAAGAACCGCTGGACCGACCTGATCGAGGTCAACATCTCGAACCTCGCAGCTGTCCCCTCCATCGTGTACGGGATCCTCGGGCTGGCGGTGTTCATCAACTTTGCGGGCTTCCCGCAGTCGTCGTCGCTGGTCGGTGCGCTCGTGATCTCGCTGATGACGCTGCCCACGATCATCATCGCGGCCCGCGCGGCGATCCGGGCGGTGCCGCCGTCGATCCGCGATGCGGCGCTTGGCGTGGGCGCGTCCAAGATGCAGACGGTGTTCCACCATGTGCTGCCGCTGGCGGCACCCGGCATCCTGACGGGCACGATCCTGGGGCTGGCGACCGCGCTGGGCGAGACCGCGCCGCTTCTGCTGATCGGGATGGTGGCCTTCGTGCAGAACTATCCCGCCGGTCCGTTCGACGGCGGGATGCTGGACCCGGCCACCGCGCTGCCGGTGCAGGTCTATTCCTGGGCCTCGCGGTCGGACCCCGCCTTCATCGAACGCTCGGCGGGGGCGATCATCGTGCTGCTCGCGTTCCTTGTCGTCATGAACATCATCGCCATCGTGCTCCGCCGCCGCTTCGAGCGGCGCTGGTAAGGGAAACAGGACATGGACGACCTTCGTATCGTGGAGAGAAGCGTGGACACGCAGGGGTTCAAGATCACCGCGCGCGGCGTGCAGGTGTACTATGGCGAGAAGCACGCCCTGAAGGACGTCGACTGCGACATCCTGGACAAGACGGTGACCGCCTTCATCGGCCCGTCGGGCTGCGGCAAGTCCACCTTCCTGCGCTGCCTGAACCGGATGAACGACACCGTGTCGATCGCCCGGGTGCAGGGCGAGATCAGGCTGGACGGCGAGGACATCTATGACAAGCGGGTGGACCCGGTGCAGCTGCGCGCCAAGGTCGGCATGGTGTTCCAGAAGCCGAACCCGTTCCCCAAGTCGATCTATGACAACGTGGCCTACGGGCCGAAGATCCACGGTCTGACGCGGTCGAAGTCGGAACTGGACGGCATCGTCGAGGCGAGCCTGAAGAAGGCTGCGCTGTGGAACGAGGTCAAGGACCGGCTGGGCGAGCCCGGCACCGGCCTGTCGGGCGGCCAGCAGCAGCGCCTGTGCATCGCGCGGGCGGTGGCGACCCATCCCGAGGTCCTGCTGATGGACGAGCCGTGCTCGGCGCTCGATCCCATCGCCACCGCGCAGG
This sequence comes from Rhodobacteraceae bacterium UBA996, assembly GCA_002291955.1. Taxonomy (GTDB): domain Bacteria; phylum Pseudomonadota; class Alphaproteobacteria; order Rhodobacterales; family Rhodobacteraceae; genus UBA996. Next base: position 8,315 of record DBBA01000304.1, read on the forward strand.
TCGAGGAGCTGATCGACGAGTTGCGGTCGAACTTCTCGGTCGTGATCGTGACGCACTCGATGCAGCAGGCGGCGCGGGTCAGCCAGAAGACGGCGTTCTTCCACCTGGGCAACCTGGTCGAGTACGGCGAGACGGGGCAGATCTTCACCAACCCGAAGGATCCCCGCACCGAAAGCTACATCTCGGGAAGGATCGGCTGATGAGCATGGCGCACGAACCGCACATCCATTCGGTGTTCGACCGCGATCTGGAGGCGATCCAGGCGCTGATCATGCGCATGGGCGGGCTGGTCGAGGCGAACATCGCCGCGGCGACCACCGCGCTGGACAGCCGGGACGAGGAACTGGCGGGCCGCGCGCGCGGGGCCGACGACCAGATCGATGCGCTGGACGAGATGGTGAACGACGAGGCCGCGCGCGTTCTGGCCCTGCGCTCGCCCACCGCGACGGACCTGCGCACGGTGCTGTCGGTCATCAAGATCTCGGGCAACCTGGAACGCTGCGGCGACTACGCCAAGAACATCGCCAAGCGCACCGGCGTGCTGATCCAGATGCCCCTGGCGCCGGGCGCGACCCAGTCGCTGCGGCGGATGGCGCGCGAGGTGGAGCTGATGCTGAAGGACGCGCTGGACGCCTATATCCAGCGCGACGCGCGGATGGCCGACCAGGTGCGGCGGCGCGACCATGACGTGGACCAGATGTATACCGCGGCCTTCCGCGAGCTGCTGACCCACATGATGGAGGACCCGCGCAACATCACGTCCTGCATGCACCTGCATTTCATCGCCAAGAACATCGAGCGCATGGGCGACCATGTGACGGCGATCGCCGAGCAGGTGATCTTCCTGGTCGAGGGCAAGCTGCCCGGCGACGCGCGGCCCAAGGCCGACATCACCTCGACCCGCGCCATCGAAGGGGGCAAGTGATGTCGCCCGACCAGCCCCGGGTCCTGGTGGTCGAGGACGAGACCGCGCAGCGCGAGATCCTGGCCTACAACCTGGAAGCCGAGGGGTTCCGCGTCTGCCGGGCCGAGACCGGGGACGAGGCGCTGGTGCTGGTGGACGAGGAACGGCCCGACATCATCGTGCTGGACTGGATGCTGCCGGGCGTGTCGGGGATCGAGATCTGCCGCAGGCTCAAGGCGCGGGGCGACACGCGGGGCGTGCCGATCATCATGCTGTCGGCGCGGTCCGAGGAGCTGGACCGGGTGCGGGGCCTGGAGACGGGCGCCGACGACTATGTGGTGAAGCCCTATTCGGTGGTCGAGCTGATGGCGCGCGTACGCACGCAGCTGCGCCGGACGCGGCCCGCGACCGTGGGCGAGCGGCTGGAGTTCGACGACATCGTGCTGGATGCGGAAACCCACAAGGTCACGCGCGGCGGCAAGGGCCTGAAGCTCGGGCCGACCGAGTTCCGGCTTCTGTCCACCTTCATGGAGAAGCCTGGCCGGGTCTGGAGCCGCGAGCAGCTTCTGGACCGGGTCTGGGGCCGCGACATCTATGTGGACACGCGCACCGTGGACGTCCACATCGGCCGCCTGCGCAAGGCGCTGTGCCAGCACGGCGGCGAGGACCCGCTGCGCACGGTGCGCGGCGCGGGCTATGCGCTGGGATAGCGTCGGCGGGCTGCGGATTG
>DBBA01000381.1 GCA_002291955.1 Rhodobacteraceae bacterium UBA996
CTGGCGGCGCTTGTGCTGCAGGTGTTGCAGCGGACGGCGTGGCGCGGCGCGGTGCTGCCCCGCGCGGCACCCTGGCTGGCCACCGCGGGGCTCGCGGTGATCGCGATGCACTTCGCGGCAAGCTTCCAGGCGTGGTTCGAGGCGCGCGACAGGACGGCGCCGGGCGTCCATGCCAGCGCCGAACGGATGACCCGCGACGTGCCGGACGACGAACCGGTCGCGGCGTTCGGGCTGACGGCCTGGCCGGTCGTGGCGACAGGGCAGCGGGTCCTGTCGATCCCGTGGCCGGAACCGGGGATCGCCGACCTGGCCGACCGGCAGGCGGCGACCGCGGCCCTGTTCGCGCCCGGGCTGTCGGCCGAGGCGCGCCGGGCGCTGGCCGCCAACCTGGGGGTCCGCGTCCTGATGGTGGACCGGCGGTTCCTGCCGCCGGAGGTCCTGGCCGAACTTGCCGCCGGCGCCGTGGCGGTGTCGCTGGATGGCACCCTGGACCGGTTCGACCTGTGGCCATAGCTGGACGCCGGGCTGCGTCTTGCGCTAGGCACCGCCGCCATGGATGAACTTCTGGAGCGCCCCGCCGTCCGCCTGTCGCCCCGGGCCGAGGCGCGGGCCATCCGGCACGGCTTCCCCTGGGTCTATGCCGACGAACTGGTGCTTGACCGCCGCACCCGGGCGCTGCCCGCCGGGGCTCTGGCGGTGCTCGAGGATGCCGAGCGAAGGCCGATGGGTCTGGTCACGGTCAATCCTGCGTCGCGGATCGTGGCGCGCGTGCTTGACCGCGATCCGGCCGCGACCATCGACAGCGCGTGGATGGCGGCGCGGCTAGCGCAGGCCGGGGCGCTGCGGGCGCGGTTGTACCCCACGCCGCACTACCGCCTGGTCCATGCCGAGGCCGACGGACTGCCCGGTGTCGTGATCGACCGCTTCGGCGACACGGCGGTGATCCAGCCCAACGCCGCCTGGGCCGAGGTGCGCATCGATGCACTGGCGGCGGCCCTGGCCGACGTCACCGGCGTGACCACCATCGTCAAGAACGGCACCGGCCGCGCCCGCGGGCCCGAGGGGCTGGCCGAGGAGACCGTCGTGCTGCGCGGCCGCGTGGACGGCCCCGTGCCGGTGCCGATGAACGGCGCCACCTACATGGCCGACCTTCTGGGCGGGCAGAAGACGGGCCTGTTCTATGACCAGCGGCCGAACCATGCCTTTGCGGCCGGGCTCGCACGGGGCGCCCGCGTCCTGGACGTGTTCAGCCATGTGGGCGGCTTTGCGCTGGCCTGCCTTGCGGGCGGGGCAGACAGCGCGCTGGCGGTCGATGCGTCGGACCCCGCGCTGGCGCTGGCGGCGCAGGGGGCAGGCGCGACCGGTGTCGCCGACCGCCTGACCACGCGGCGGGGCGATGCGTTCGACGTGCTGGCGGCGCTGGGGGCGGACGGCGCGGTCTTCGACGTGGTGATCTGCGACCCGCCCGCCTTTGCGCCGACCCGGGCCGCGCTCGATGCCGGCCTGCGCGCCTATGAACGCATCGCGCGGATGGCGGCGGGGCTGGTGGCGCCGGGCGGGTATCTGGCGCTGTGCTCCTGTTCCCACGCCGCGGACCTGGCGCAGTTCCGCGCCGCCTGCACTCGCGGGATCGGCAAGGCGGGGCGCAGCGCGCAGCTGATCCACACCGGGTTTGCCGGGCCCGACCATCCGCAGCACCCGCAACTGGCGGAATCGGGCTACCTGAAGTCGCTGTTCTGGCGGCTGGTCGCGTGAAGGCGCTGCTCGATGCCTGTGTCCTTTACCCGACCGTCCTGCGCGAGATCCTGACCGGCGTGGCAGGGCAGGGGGCGTACACCCCCCTGTGGTCGCCCCGCATCCTGGAGGAATGGGCGCGCGCGGTCCGCAAGCTGGGCCCGGTGGCAGACGTGCAGGCGCGGGGCGAGGTTGCGGCCCTGCGCGCGGCCTTCCCGGCAGCCGAGGTTACCGTGCCCGACGGCCTTTTGCGCCGCCTGCACCTGCCCGACCCCGACGACGTGCACGTGCTGGCCGCGGCCATCGCGGGTGGCGCCGATGTCATCGTGACGTTCAACGCGACCGATTTCCCCCGCGCGACCCTGGCCGAGGAGGGGATCGCGCGGGCTGCCCCGGACGAGTTCCTGACGGACCTGTGGCGCACTGACCCCGGCCCGGTCGAGCGGGCCGTGGCGGTCGTGCACGCCGAGGCGGAACGCCTGTCCGGTCAGCCCTGGCCCTTGCGGGCGCTTCTCAAGAAGGCCGGGTTGCCCCGACTGGGCAAGGCCCTGTCGCCCCCTACTGCCGGGTGACGGCACCCGCCCACTTCGCCTCGTTCGCCTCGATCGCGGCGATGCGCTCGGCGGGCTTGGGGTGGCTGAGAAGCCAGGCGGGTGCGGTGCCGTGATTCGTCTGGGTCAGGGCTTCCAGCTTGCGGAACAGCGATTTCTGCGGACAGGTGCCAAGGCCCGGCGTGACCATCAGGGCCGAGGCATAGGCGTCAGCCG
>DBBA01000380.1 GCA_002291955.1 Rhodobacteraceae bacterium UBA996
TCGCAATGGTGGGTGACGCGATTGAACTGCCCCCTTTTGGGTGGTCCATCGACTATCTTAGTCTGGACCAGGAAGGAGTGTTTGGATGGCTGGCAGGAGGCACAAGCCTGAGGAGATTATTGGGAAGCTGCGGGAGGCGGAGATCTTGCTGGCGCAAGGCGGCACCGTGCCCGATGCCTGTCGGCGGATCGGGGTCACGGAGCAGGCCTACTATCGGTGGCGCAAGGAGTATGGCGGCCTGAAGGTCGACCAGGCGCAGCGGCTCAAGGAACTGGAGCGGGAAAATGCCCGGCTTCGCCGGGCGGTATCGGATCTGACGCTGGACAAGCTGATCCTGCAGGAGGCTGCCCGGGGAAACTATTGAGCCCCGCGCGCCGGCGCCGTTGCATCAATCACATCCGGGCGATCCTGCCCGTGTCCGAGCGGCGGGTGTGCCGGGTGCTCGGGCAGCATCGGTCAACACAGCGCAAAGAGCCACGCGGGGCGGAAGACGAGGCGGCGTTGACGGCGGACATCATCGCGCTTGCACGGCAGTATGGACGCTATGGCTATCGGCGCGTGACGGCGCTGCTGCGCGATGCGGGTTGGCAGGTGAACCGCAAGCGCGTGGAGCGCATCTGGCGCAAGGAGGGGCTGAAGGTGCCCCAGAAGCAGCCGAAGCGCGGCCGGCTCTGGCTGAACAATGGCTCGTGCATCCGGCTGCGGCCTGCGTATCCGGGCCATGTCTGGTCGTACGACTTCGTGGAAGGGCGGACGCATGATGGCCGCAAGTTCCGCATCCTGTCGATCATCGACGAAGCGAGCCGGGAGTGTCTGGCACTGCCTGTGGCCCGCCGCTTGCGGAGCCAAGACGTGCTGGCGGCACTGGCCGACCTGTTCGTGAACCGCGGCCCGCCAGCACATATCCGTTCAGACAATGGCCCCGAGTTCATTGCGAAGGCGGTGCAACAATGGCTGGGCAGGATCGGTGTGAAGACGCTCTACATCACCCCCGGCAGCCCATGGGAGAACGGATATTGTGAATCGTTCAACGGTTCATTGCGCGACGAGCTGCTGGACGGCGAGATCTTCTATACGCTGGCCGAGGCCAAGGTGCTGATCGAGGCCTGGCGCCGGCACTACAACTCCATCCGCCCGCACAGCAGCCTGGGCTATCGCCCGCCGGCCCCGGAAGCAGCCACTCCGCCAGTCCGCCTGTCGTTGCCCCTTAATTCCCGGACAGTTCCTCACTGGTTGATTGGGTGATGTATTCGCGCGGGGCGAGGTAGCCAAGGGCGCGATGCGGATGGACGGTGTTGTAGTGTTGGAACCAGCTGGGCAGTTGGTTGAGGACTGCTCTGGCGTTGGGCTTTTCGGCGACGCGGACGTAGTCGCGCTTCATGGTCCGCACGAACGCTTCGGCCATGCCGTTCGATTGCGGGCTTTCGATGGGGGTTGTCCGGGGCCTGAGGTTGATGTCGCGTGCGAAGCGGCGGGTCTCCTTGGCGGTATAGCAGCTGCCGTTATCCGTCAGCCATTCGATGGTGGCAGGCAGCCTGTTCACACGGCCAAAGCGGTGTTCGACGGTGGCGGTCATGAGATCGCGGACATCCTCGGCGGATATGCCTCCGGTGGTGGCAACGAAGCCCATCGCCTCGCGATCGCAGCAGTCGAGGGAGAAGGCGACCCGCACCTTCTCGCCGTTGTCGCAGCCGATCTCGAAGCCATCGGAGCACCAGCGGGTGTTGCGGGTATCGACCGCCACGCGCCCGTCGTGGCGACGCTCGTCCGCCTTGCCGCTATGGCGCTGGAGCAATAGGCCATGGACCTTCATCACCCGGTAGACGCGCTTGGCATTGGGAGCAGAAGGCCCGCCATTGCGTGCCTGCCGCCGCAGGAGCGCATGGATCCGGCGGTAGCCATAGGTCGGTAGTTCGGCGATCAGGGCCTGGATACGCGCGACGAGATCTTCCTCGGGCAGCGGAGGTCGGCCGCGGCGGCGCGCAGGGGCCTTGCGCTTGGCCGACGAGAGATGCTGCCGCGAGACGCCGAGCGCGTTCGCCACCGCGCTCACAGATCGCCCTCCGGCAACGAGATCGTGCGCAATGCCGTTTTTTTGGGACCTGCCACCCGCGAGATCGCCTCGCGCAGGATCTCGTTCTCCATGGTCTTCTTGCCCAGCATGCGCTGCAGCTCGCGCACCTGGTTCTCGAGCGCGCGATACTCGCTGGCCGGAACCACTTCGCCGCCGGCACGGGTGGCGGTCAGGGCGCCGCTTGCCGCCTGTCGGCGCCAACCGAACAGCTGGTTGGGCGCCACCCCGTGCATGCGCGCCACACGAGACACGCTGTTGCCGGGCAGGAAGGTCTCTTCGACCATGCGGAGCTTCTCTTCCGGGGTCCAGCGCCTACGGCGCTGAACCCCTCCGAGAACCTCCGCATGCACATAGTTCCTGGGATTACTGTCGGTCATATGCCTCACTCTTACATAAGTGTGAGGTCCTGTCCGGTCATTTTGGGGGCCGCTTCA